>JAKZYK010000208.1:0-2991 GCA_047514485.1 Gammaproteobacteria bacterium | reverse complement strand
CGGAGTGGTGCTCTGCCTCGGCCCTGGCCTGGAGACGGTGAGAGCGCAACTTGCGCAGGCTCGTGACGCAGGGAATGCCGTGGTGGTGGTCGCCGGCGGTGCGGTCGCGGCGTTCGCATCGCAGGCCGCCTATCCCCGGGTGGTGCTCCTGGACCGACAGGTAGCCCCGGAAACACTCGCCACCCTCGGCGGTATCGCCGCGGTCGCCTGCAGCGCGGACCGCGGTGTGCTCGCTGCGATGCGCGCCACGCTCGCCCGTCGCCCGGGTCCGCTCGTGCCACTGATTACGGAGCCGGCCGCACCCGAGTGCTACGTGCTGGAGCGCCACGTCTGCGTCGACACGACGGCGGCGGGCAGCAACGCATTGCTGCTCGCGCAGGCGGAAGACTGACCACGGAAGTGGCGAGGACGTCAACCGTTTCTATAGACGTCGCTGTACGCGTTGATCGCCGGCACGCCTCCGAGATGCGCATACAGGACCTTCGATCCGGCGGGAAAGAAGTCCTTGCGGACGAGATCGATCAGGCCCTGCATGGATTTTCCTTCATAAACCGGATCCGTCATCATGCCTTCGGCGCGGGCGCACAGCCGGATGGCGTCGTTTGTCTCGTCCGAGGGGATGCCATAGGCCGGATAGGCATACTCTTCCTTGAGGATGACGTCGTCCGCTGTGATGTCCCGGCCGAGTGCGACGAGATCGGCGGTATTGCGGGCGATCTCCAGCACCTGCGCCCTGGTCTGCCCGGGGGTGGCGGAAGCGTCGATGCCGATGACGTTGCGGGCGCGGCCGTCCTTGGCGAATCCCACCAGCATTCCCGCATGGGTGGAGCCGGTCACGGTGCAGACGATGATGTAATCGAACCGGATCTCCATCTCCGCTTCCTGCCCGCGCACCTCCTCGGCGAAGCCGACGTAGCCGAGCCCCCCGTACTCGTGCACCGAAGCGCCCGCGGGAATTGCGTACGGCTTGCCTCCCTTCGCCTTCACGTCTTCCAGTGCCCGCTCCCAGCTCTCGCGGATGCCGATGTCGAACCCTTCGTGGGCGAATTCGATCTCGGCCCCCATCACGCGGCTCATCAGGATGTTCCCGACCCGGTCGTAGACGGCGTCCTGGAACGGCACCCAGCTTTCCTGCACGAGACGGCACTTCATGCCGAGCTTGGCCGCGACCGCCGCAACCTGCCGCGTGTGGTTCGACTGGACGCCGCCGATGGTGACGAGGGTGTCCGCGTTCGATGCGATGGCGTCGGGGACGATGTATTCGAGCTTTCGGATCTTGTTGCCGCCGAACGCGAGCCCGGAGTTGCAGTCATCGCGCTTGGCGTAGATCTCGACATTTCCGCCGAGCCGCTCCGACAGGCGGCCGAGCTTCTCGATCGGTGTCGGGCCGAACATCAGCGGATAGCGTTCGAACCTCTCGAGCATTGTCGTTCTCCGTGCCGTGTGGGTGCCGCCGGCGCCTGTCCGAGACGCCCCGGCGCTCAGGCGCGTTCGAGGTCCGCCGTGGCGCTTCTCGGGTGGGGCTTGCGACGCCGCGCCGGCGTCGTTCTCTCGGTCCGACACCAGTCGCTCGGACGAGCGCCTGGACGGAGCGCCGTAACCCGCGCCGCCGCCGGTGCTCATCACCAGCCGGTCGCCCTTCGCCAACTGGAAGCTCGTCTTCGAGCCGAGCATGATCTTCTCGTTGCCCCGCAGCACGCAGGTGAACGCCGCGCCGCCGTCCTCGCCGCCGAACAGGCCTTGCGGCGGGATCGTGAATCGATCGGAGTACGACTGGTATTCGACACCGTCGGCCAGGACTTCGTACACGCGCCGCATCCCGAGCCCGCCACGGTACTCTCCCTTGCCACCCGAACCCCGAACGAGCGCGTACTCCACCACCCGGAAGAAGTCGTGCTCCATGTCGATGGCTTCGACGGGGATGTTCGAGCAGTTCGAGAGAGGACTGTCCACCGCGTCGCAGCCGTCGTCGATGGCGCTCGCGCCGTAGCCGCCGCCGAAGATCTCGAGGTAGATGCTGTATCCCTGGTCATCGAGGTGGGACAGGCAGGTGGAGTGCGTGGTGTCGAAGCCGGCTGCCATCACCTGCTCCGGCACCGCCTGCGCGAGCGCCTTCATCACCGCGTTGTAGGCGCGATAGGCCGAGAGCATGCGCGCCCGCACCGGGGCAGGGGGTCGGGGATTCAGCAGCGAGCCGTACGGCGCGGTGATGTCGATCGGCCGCTTCGAGCCTTCGTTGAACGGGATGTCGGGGCTCGTGAGCACCGATTTGACGCATGAGAGCCCCGCCGCAATCGTCGATGCGAACGGGCAGTTCACGTTCGTGCGGACCTGGCTGCACGTCCCCTCGTAGTCCACCGTGACGGTGTCGCCGGCGATCTCCACCCGCGCGCGCACCACGAGCGGCGCATCGTTCACCCCGTCGCTGTCGAGCTGATCCTCACCGTAGTACACGCCGTCGGGGGCCTCGGCGATCGCGGCGCGCATGCGCTGCTCGGAGTAATCGAGCAGCGCCGACATCGCCTCCGTCACCTTGTCCGTCCCGAACTTCTCGCAGAGCTCGATCACGCGCCTTGCGCCGACCCCGTTGGCCGCGAACTGCGCGTTGCAGTCCCCGATCGTCTTCTCCGGGACGCGCACGTTGGCCCGCACCAGCCGTTCGAAGGGACCGCCGTTCCAGTCGCGATTCACGTTGTAGCGGCTCGGCGGAAAGATGAGGCCCTCCTGGTACACGTCCCCGGCCGCCATGTTGAGACCCGGGGCGCCGCCGCCGAGGTCGAGATGGTGGGCGACGGTCGCGCTGAAACCGACCAGCCGATCGCCGAAGAAGATCGGCGAGAAGATGAACACGTCGGGCACGTGCTGCCCGCCGTGGAACGGATCGTTGTTGATGTAGAAATCGCCGGGCTCCAGCGTCTCCGGCGGATAGAGCTCCGCGCACGGGCGGAACGTCGTCCCGATCGGGCCAAGCTGCATCGGAATGAGCTCTGC
>JAKZYK010000207.1:0-5191 GCA_047514485.1 Gammaproteobacteria bacterium | reverse complement strand
GCCGCTTCAAGAATCCCCTTGATGTTTTCCATCACCTGCCGCGTCTGCGCGCCGGCGTCCCCGGCTCCGACGAGATTTCCCGACGCATCCAGCGACAGCATCCCCGACGTGCATACGAACTGACCGGACCGAAATCCCGGCGAGTAGGGCGCCAAGGGGGGCGGCGAGCCCTTGGGTAGTACAGGTTGACCAGCCATCGTGCAGTTCCTCCCTTCGGTTGCAAAAGCGCTCGGGATGGCGCGGGCACGTCGTTGTGCGACACGAATCCTGCGCCAAGTCACGGCGAGCGTATCATGCGGTCCGTCAGGAACGCGCAAGGAGCGCCGGCATGAGCGTGACCCCCATCACCTTCTATTCCGACGGATTCAAGCTGGTCGGAGATCTGTACGCACCCGATGATCTTCGGCCCGGCGAGCCGCGGGCCGGCATCGTGCTCTGCCACGGCTACACCGGGGTCAAGGACCTCTACCTGCCGGACAACGCGCGAGTGCTCGTCGAGGCCGGCTATGTGGTCCTCGCCTTCGACTACAAGGGCTGGGGAGAGAGCGAAGGGCCGCGCACACGCCTCGCTCCCTACAGCCGGGTCGCGGACGTGCAGGCGGCCCTCACCTTCCTCGGGGCGCGGGCGGAGGTGGACGAGACCCGGCTCGGCGTCTACGGCACGAGCTACGGCGGTGCGACCGTGGTCTGGACCGGCGCGGTCGACCGGCGTGTTCAATGCATCGTCAGCGTCGTCGGGGTCGGCCATGGAGAACGCTGGATGCGGAGCGTGCGCCGGCCCGACGAATGGTTCGACCTGCTCGATCGTTCCGCCGCGGATCGCGTCAAGCGCGTGATGGAAGGCAAGTCCGAGCTCGTCGATCGAAGCGAGATACTGCTGCCGGACCGCCAATCGGCGGAACTCGCAGTGGCGGCGCGCCGCAACGTCCCGTCCGCGCTCAATACCCTGCCGCTCGAATACGTCGACGAGACCCTGGGCTTTCATCCGGAGTGGGTGGTGGACAGGATCGCTCCACGCCCGATCCTGTTCATCACCACCGATAACGACCGGCTCGTGCCCCCGGAAGAGTCCCGGACGCTGTACGACAAGGCCGGCGAGCCGAAGAAGCTGGTCGTGCTCGAAGGCTACGGGCACTACGAGGTGTACGCGGAGCCGGCCTTCAGCGAGGTCATGCGGGAGACCCTCGCCTGGTTCCGGGAACATCTCCCGCCTGCGTGAGCGGCGATTCAAGGAGCTTGCGAGATTGCGGGCTCGGCGCAGGAACGCTACGACCAAGCGGGAATCCATCTCAGTCGACTCGAACCGGAAACGAACCCCGAAACTTGAGCTGGCAAGTAGGGGCGACGCATGAGTCGCCCCTACTCCGTCCGGCCTCGGCTCAGCCGCTCGCGGCGGAAGCGCCGCCCATGCCGGACGGCGCCACTTCGTGGATCCAGCCGAAGGGGTCGGGCCGGGTCCCGTACTGGATGCCGATCAGCTCATCGAAGAGCCGTTCCGCGAGCGGCCCGGTGCCGGCATTCCCGACATGGTGGGTCCGGCCCTTGTAGTCGAGTGAGCCGACCGGCGAGATGACCGCGGCCGTTCCCGCCCCGAACACCTCTTCAAGGCTTCCGTCCTCGTGGGCGTCGAGCACTTCTTCGATGGTGATGCGCCGTTCCTCCACCGGCACGTCCCACTGCTTGAGCAGCTTCAGCACCGAATCCTTGGTGATGCCGGCAAGGATGGTGTCGCCGACCGACGGAGTGACCACAGTGCCCGCGATCTTGAACAGGATGTTCATCGAGCCGACTTCCTCGATGTACCGACGCTCGGCCGCATCGAGCCACAGGACCTGGGTGAAGCCGCGCGCGAGCGCCTCCTTCTCCGCCTTGAGGCTCGCCGCGTAGTTCGCGGCCGTCTTGGCCGATCCGAGCCCGCCCGGTCCGGCCCGCGAATACTGGTCGGAGACCGTGATCTTCACCGGATTGAAGCCCTCGGGGTAATAGGCGCCGACCGGGCCGGTGATGATGAAGAAGAGGGCCTCGTGCGTGGACTTGAGCCCGATGTAGGGCTCGGTCGCGACCATGGTCGGCCGCACGTAGAGCGACGTTCCGTGCGACCGGGGGATCCATTCGTGGTCGAGCTCCAGCAACGCCTCGACCGCCTCGGTGAAAATGGCGGGGTCGACTTCGGGCAGGTCGAGGCGTACGGCCGAGCGGTTGAAGCGCGCTGCGTTGTCGGCCGCGCGGAACAGGTTCACCGTTCCCTTCCGGTTCCTGTATGCCTTCAGCCCTTCGAAGATTGTCTGTCCGTAATGCAGAACCAGGGAGGCGGGGGATAGCTCCAGATTGGCGAACGGGTTCACCGTGGGAGCGCCCCAGCCGTCGTGCGAGGTCCAGCGCATGGTGAACATGTGGTCGCTGTAGATCTTCCCGAAGCCGAGCGAACTCTCGTCGGCCGGCTTCGGTCGCCGCTGCTCCGGCGGCACCGCTTCTATGCGGAAATTCATCGTGTTTCGAAGCCCCCCGCCTCGATCCTGTGCGGCAATCATCGGCCAACTCGACCAGCGCGCCGGAGAGCGCAATCTAGGGAGCCGCCCGCGGCAAAGTCAAGGACACGGCAACCGGATGCCAGCTAGGGTAGAGTGAGCGCAAGCGCGTCGTCGAAGGCAATCGGCGCGGGCTCGGAGAGGATCTCGATGTTCGGGTCGGCGCGCGCTTCGTCGAGCAACGCCTCCGACGCCCACAGCTCATTGAGGGTCGACGTGTTGCGGATCCATGCAAGCCGCAGCGACGCCGGATCCTCTTCGGCGCGGAAGTTGAGCAGGATCTGCATTGCTTGCAGCTCGTTCTCCACGAGCATCGGAAGCTTGCCGATGAAAAGGCGCTTCGCGGTGAACGCGTTCATGTAGGTCGAATTGAGATCGACACTTTCGAGCAGCGAGCGCGGCATGAGGTCGGCGTTGCCGAGCCCGACCGCGTTGCCGTGGGTTCGTTCGGTGAGCCCGCGCACGTAGATGGCTCCGATCCGCGGCTTGGTGAGTCCTTCCTTCTTTCCGATGACGTTGGTGTCCATGCCCGAACCGCTCACGTTCTTGCCGATCTCGTCGACAATCAGTCCGTCGAGATCATCGAAGGGAAGCCGCGGGAGCAGTGCATAGGCTCGTTCGAGCAACGCGCTCTCCGCCTCGATGAGCGCGTCGTAGCTCCCGACCGGCACGCCCTGGACCACGGCCGTCTCCTTGAACGCGTTCTCCACGAGCGCAATGGCCCCGACGAGCCGCGGGCGCGCCGATTCGACGATGATGCGCGACGCTTCGAGTACGAGCCGGCCCATGCCCGCGCGCAGCGCCTGATGGTGAATCTTCGATGCCCCGGCCTGCTTTCCCATGCCGATCACGAGCATCTTGCAGATGCCGCTCTCCACCCGCTCGGTGAAGCCCGTGTGCGGCTTGACCCGGTTGACCGCCAGGACGCCGTCCGCCTCGTGGCAGAGCTTGTCCTGGAACACCGGGAAGCCGGTGCTGGTGGTCCCGATCTGCACCACCTCCATGCTCGATTCGATTCGGCATCCGACGCTCGCCTCGGTGATGCCGTTGGTGTCGTCGAGCACGCGAACCTGCCCCTCGGGCGTCGCACCGCCGTGGCTGCCCATAGCGGGCACGACGAAGGGCTCGGCGCCGGCTTCGCGCAACGTGTGCACGCATTCGCGCACGACGAGAGCGAGATTCGCGATCCCCCGGCTCGAGCCGGTCACGGCGATGCGCTGGCCGGCTTCGACGTTCTCGAGTATCAGCGCCATCTCCCGCCGCACCGCGGCGATGAGGTCCGGCTCGACAGGGCGCGGGAACTGCTGCCGGAGCTTGAAGATGGCGGGGGCGTCGTACCGGCCGACCCCGGCGTGGGTTTCGTCGAGCAGGAAGCGGGTAGCATTTTGCATGGCGTAGCCTCGAAATCCGTACGAACGAGCGTGCAGGCAATTGTTCGCCACGGTGCACGCACGTTTCAACAACGAGCGCACCGTTCGGATGGATCGGCGTGTTCGGCGTGTAAGGTGGAGAAGACAGCCCGGGAGCATCAATGGGCCGAGGTCGGATCCGTGCCTGTCCGGTTCGCGACATCATTTGCCCATGACAGCAGGAAAGACAACTCGTAGCGAGCGCTACACCTCGTCCCATGTCCAAACCGCTGAAGACCAAGTACCGCCTCCCCGTGCTCGACGACTGGTCGGGGATCCTGAAGGACGGCTGGCGCAGCCCGCAGATCCTGCTGCTCCTGTTCGCCGCCTCCATTCCCGTCGCCTTCGAGACCTGGTCGGTGCTGATCAACAACTTCGTGGTCGAGAAGGCGGGGTTCACGGGCCGGGAAATTGGTGTGCTCCAGGGCCTGCGCGAGGTGCCGGGCTTTCTCGCGTTCACCGTGGTCTTCATGCTGCTGATCTGGCGCCAGCAGACCTTCGCGATCCTGTCCCTCGCCCTGATGGGGGTCGGCGTCGCGCTCGTCGGCTTCCTGCCCGCGGTCTGGGGGATCTATTTCACCACCATAGTGATGTCCACGGGCTTCCATTACCTGGCGACCATGGAGCAGTCCCTTGCCATGCAGTGGACCGGCAAGCGCGAGCTACCGGTGGTGCTGGGCCGCATGACGGCGGCCGCCTCGCTTGCCTCGCTCCTCACCTACGGCCTGGTCTTCGGCGCGCTGACGTTGCTGGAGCTGTCCTATCTCCAGGTCTTCCTGGTGGGCGGCGGCATCACCCTCGGCATCGCGGCGCTGTGTTGGTTCGGCTTCCCCCGCTTCTCGACACCGGCGCATCAGACCACGGCCATCGTGCTGCGCCGGCGCTACTGGCTCTACTACGCGCTGGAGTTCATGTCGGGCGCGCGCCGGCAAATCTTCATCGTCTTCGCCGCGTTCATGATGGTGGAGACCTTCGGCTACGCCGCCAAGGACATCACGCTGCTCTTCCTGGTCAACTGCCTCATCTCCATCTGGGTCGCGCCCAAGGTGGGCAGGCTCATCGTGCGCTGGGGCGAGCGCCCCGCACTCATTCTCGAATATGCCGGCCTCATCATCGTCTTTACCGCCTATGCCTTCGTCGAGACAGCCTGGCTGGCGGCGGGTCTCTACATCGTCGATCACATGTTCTTCGCGCTCGCCATCGCAATCAAGAGCTACTTCCGCAAGATCGCCGATCCATCCGAAATCGCCTCGA
>JAKZYK010000206.1:0-4620 GCA_047514485.1 Gammaproteobacteria bacterium | reverse complement strand
TTCTACCTCTACGTCGACTGCGGCGAGGCCGTCGGGAAGCAGACCCCCGACGGCGGCACGATTGAGAACGATGGCGACTTCGCGAAGTATCTCCTGGAGAGCGAAGAGGTCGCGGTCGTGCATGGCGAGGCGTTCGGCCTCGCGCCGTACTTCCGCATCTCCTACGCGCTCGCGACGGATCGGCTCGAGGAAGCGTGCATGCGGATTCAACGCGCGTGCGGATCGCTCTCCGGCTGAACGACCCCGCGCGGCGGCCCGATGGGCCACCGACTCGTCGGGCGGATCAGTAGCGGCCGAGCTTGATCTTCGCCTTCGCCAGCACCTTCTTGTCCGCGTCGACGGCCTTGACTACGGCGAAGTAGCGGTTCCCGCGACCGCCCGAGCAAGGGGGCAGATAGCCCGGCGATGTCCACGCGCCGGTGGCGCGGTTCTTCTTCTCGATCCACGTGCCGGCAGGGGTCTCTTCCGTGCCACCCGGTACCGGTGGCAGGACTGATTCGCCGCCCCCGGTGTACTCGAAACCGACGATACCGTGACCGCCCCGGTTGCTCAGGGGCTGGTAGGAAGCATCGTTGAATTCCACGAAAATTGCGGTGGTGCCCTCCGGGATTCCGGAGACCTTCAACTCGGGCGTAGAGCCGTTTCCGCCGAACTTCTTGCAGTGCTGCCCCTTCGGGATCTTCTTTCCGGTCCAGCTCGAATCCGCGAAGCCCACCTGAAGCTTCGCGGCAAACGCCGGTCCGGCCACCATTGCGAGGCTCATCACCAGAGCGGTACATGCCGTCTTCATTGTCATCGTCGATGGACTCCCTGCCGCGTTGACGTACGGCCGGATTCGGCCGGGTTGAAGGCCCTCCCCCCTGGAATCACGCCAAATCGCCGACGGTGGGGGAGGGTGAGCTTGCGAACGTGCCCCGAGTGACTCCCGACGGTTGAATTCACGGTACCGACCCCATGATCGGACTACCCGCATGCGGCCTGAGGACGAGGAAGTCCTCGAGACGGGATTGCCGGATCATGGTGTCAGTCGGGCTGTCCCGGATCGTAGGACACCAATTTGTAGACGTACTTGGGCCACCTGCCACGGAGATGCCTGCCCTGATAGAGCACGGTCGTCTTGACTTCCGGAGCGATGTAGTAGTCCCTCTTCGTATACTTGGACTTGCATTCGATGTGATAGGTATCGAATTCGCCGGCAGGGACGTTGACGCGCACCTCCTCCTTCACCTTGCAGGTGTGCTTGCCTTTCCATTTTCCACCCTTGTTGTTCGAGCCCGCGTGCTTGTAGCGCCACTTCTTTCCGGTCGCCAGAGGCCAGGGATCGCCCTTGATCAGTTCCGTCGTACCGGATCCGCTTCTCCCTCGGCAGTCCCACTTCAGCGCCATGTAGGACGTGAATTCATCGTGGAGAGTGGCTTCCGTACAGCCACCGTCATCCTCGAAGCTGGCCGTGGTCTCATCCATCGCCACGAGGGTCCAGGTCCGCTCCTCGTCCTTCTTGTTCTGCCAGGTCTTCGTTGCGCCGATTTGCAACACGGGTCTCTCCATCGGTCCGAGAGGGGCGGAAACAGGCCCGACCTCATCCGCCGCCGTCCACGTTCCACCGAAAGCGAGCACAATCGCCATCATGCCAAGTACGTATTTCATCACCGCGTCCCTCGCGAAGTGTGCCTTGTACGCAGAAACCTAAGCCTGCCCGCGTCGCTCGTCAAATCCAGATGCGGCGGAGAAGTCGCCAGCCCGATTGTCGAGGGGCCGAATCGCACTCCTGACGGAGCTCTCAGGCGTTTGCCCGATTCGATCGGCCGGCATCCAGGCCCGAGATCACCCTGGCGACCCCCTGTACGACCTCGCCGAGACACCGCCTGGCCCGATCCACAGCCTCGGGGTCCGGGAGCGGAGGACGTCCCAGGCGCAACCGCTCGCGATGCTCCGCGATCGTCGTCGACATGAGGACGCCAGCGTTGATCTCGATTTGAATCGCATGGGAACCGCCGCGCGACCTGCGCCCGAACCGACGCGTGATGTAGCCGCCCGAGTAGCCGGGCGCGTCGCGTTCGGGATTGAAGCCGTGGGCTCGAAACCGCTGCACGACTTCGTCGACAAGGTGCGCGTCCGCCGTCTCACCGCGCCGCGAGCCGATGACGACCTCGTGGTCGCCAATCCGGCGAGGACTCGCGGTGTGCGCGTCGAGCACCACCACCGCGCCGAAGCGGGCCGCCGCCTCGTCGACCAGCATGTCGAGGGCGGTGTGATACGGGTCGTAGAACTGGCGGAGCCGAGCTTCGATCTGCGCGGGGCCGAGCGGTTGAGCGAAGATCGGTCGGTCTTCGAGGACATGGGTCCGCACGACACCGCGCCCTGACACGATCTCCTCGCCGTCGCGCTCGAAGTCGTCGCGGCGTCGATTCACGTCGACGAACAGCCGCGAGTAGGGGGTGGCGACCAGGCTCGCCCCTGCGTGGTGCAGGTCGCCGTAGACCTCGGCTGCGAACGCATCGGTGTAGCCGCGCGGGAAGGTGTCGTAGCCGGGCTCGCAATAGTGATCGGCCCTGATGCCCGGCAGCGGCTCGATGCCGAAGTGCGGCACGCTCACCACCACCGGGATGCGGCGCTCCTTCGGCGCGCGCCGGATGATCGGGAACGGCTTGCTCATCATGGCGACGCGGGAGCCTGCAGTGGCGGACGCGCCGTCAGGGCCGGGCCGAGATGACGGTGATCTCGACGAGGGTGCCCGGTGCGAGCGCGGCCTGCACGCAGGCACGCTGCGGCCAGTTCCCGGCATCGCCGATCCACGCGCACCATTCGGCGTCCATCTCCGCCTTGCTCGCGATGTCGGTGAGATAGACGGTCGCGGAGAGGAGCCGGGTGGTGTCGGTGCCGGCCTCGGCGAGGTTCGCCGAAATCTGCGCGAGGCTCGCGCGGGTCTGCTCGGCCACGGAGGCTCCGGGCGCCGTCGCAACCGTGAACACGAGATCGCGCCACGCGGTCGCGCGACTGCGCCCTCTGGCGTCTCCCTGCCAACGTTCGATGTCGGTCATCCGTTCCCTCCGTGGCCCGGTCGGACCCCGAGCGTACCAGCCGCAACACGTCCGACGACTACATCCTGCCCGCACTTCGCGACGGCTTCGGGAGGACTCCCGCCGCTTGCCGCGTCGCCGGCCGATGTCGGTGGTGATGCACCCTGGAACACGGACCTTGCGGCGGGACGCGTTCGGGTTCCGGATTGCAACGGCTTCCGCGGCACGCCGGGATCAGGCGTCCTTCTTCCGTCCCACCGTCTCCGCGAGCAGGCACAGGATCTCGAACATCATCTGGGCGCCGGTCAGGCCGGTCGTGCCCGAGGGGTCGAAGGGCGGCGACACCTCGACGACGTCGCCGGCGACGATGTCGAGACCGCGCAGACCCCGCAGCATCTGCTGGGCCTCGTAGGTGGTGAAGCCGCCGACCTCGGGCGTTCCGGTGCCGGGCGCGAATACCGGATCGAGACCGTCGACGTCGAAGCTCACGTACACCGGCCCGGTACCCGCGACCTCGTGCGCCTTCTCGATGACCGCCGGTATCCCCATCGCGTACAGATCCTCGATATGGATGACCGTCATGCCCGACTCGTAGCTGAACCCCCACAACGGCTCGGCCGGGCCACGGATGCCGATCTGGATCGTGCGCTTCGGATCGAGCGCGCCGTCCTCCACCGCCACCTTGAACGGTCCGCCGTGATGGTGCTTGTGCCCGAACAGCTCCGGCCCGGTGTCGCAGTGGGCGTCGAAGTGGATGAGACCGAGAGGCTGGCCGTGGGCGCGGGCGAGCGCGCGCATGATCGGCAGGGTGATGGAATGGTCGCCGCCGGCGGTCAGCGGCACGATGCCCGCCGCCGCGATCCGGTCGTAGTGTCGTTCGATGTCCGCGATCGCCTCGTCGAGCCGGTACACGCCCTCGATGAGGACATCGCCGAGGTCGGCGACCTTCGCGAGATCGTGGGGACGCACTCCGGTCTGATGATTCACCATGCCCATCAGCGTCGACTGGTCGCGCAGATGCCGCGGGCCATGACGTGCGCCCGTGCGGTTGGTCACGCCGCCGTCGAACGGGACCCCCACGATTCCGATGTCGATGCCGTCCCAAGTTGCCGGCTCTTCGCGCAGCGGGCGACGCATGAACGTGGCGACGCCCGAGTAGCGCGGCTGGTATCTCTCGCCGAATGCCCGCTTGCGCTCGTCGGGAACGCCGGCACCGTGACCATCTTCGCGGCTCATCGGAAATTTCCTCGTCGCAGCGGCCGATCCGCCGGCTGCATTGTATCGGCGCGACGGGGAAAACCCACCCGCGCGACGCGGGCAGCGACAAGGTCCTCGCCGGCTTGCGTTCGTGCCCAAAGCGGGGCCTGTCGTACCATGCGCGCCCTGCCCCGGATGCCGCAGAGGAAACGCTCCGGCGGATCCGGGGTCTGATGCGGGAGCCGCCGTTTCGGCGTCGCTCGGCGGCGCGCTCGAAGGAGACAAAGCATGTTCAAGTCGTTCTTTGCCAACCGGCATTGGCTGCACTGGTCGGCGCTCGGCAGCGCCGTGATCCTGATCGTCACTTGGTACAAGGTGCAGCTCGACGTCCGGATCAACGAAT
>JAKZYK010000205.1:0-4654 GCA_047514485.1 Gammaproteobacteria bacterium | reverse complement strand
CCGCGGCTCGGGAGGCGCCGACGGCCTGTTCCGGGTGACGAAGGGCAACACGTGGTTGCAGCTTGGCCGAACGGTGGAGTTCATCGTGGACCTGCCGGCGGTGCAGGACGCGGTGATGGCGCCCCGCGAGGCGCTCTACGGCACCGACCGCGTGTTCGTGCTCGACGGGGAGCGCATGAAGAGAGTCGAGGTGGAACGGCTCGGCGAGACCCACCCGGAGAATGGAGAGGGCCGGGTGATTCTGCGCAGCCCGGATCTGAAGCCGTCCGATCGACTGATCGTGACGCACCTGCCAAACGCGATCGACGGTCTGAAGGTCAAGGTCGCCGCGGCGTCGCCCGGCTGACGCCCGCGTATCGCTCAACGGCCACCGGGCCATCGTGAATCCGGCCAGCCCGCCAACCTCCACTCGCCGATGACCGGGTCGCCCGCCACTGCCCCTCGTGCGCCCGACCCTACGGCGGGCATCATCGCGGTGTTCGCGAACCACCCGGTCGCCTGCAATCTGCTGATGGCGATCATGCTTCTCGTCGGGGCGTGGGCCCTGAGCAGGCTGAACACGCAGTTCTTCCCGACCTTCGACATCGATTTCGTCACCATCGGGGTGAAGTGGACGGGCGCTTCGGCGGAGGACGTGGAAGCAGCGATCACGGAGCCGATCGAGCGCGAGCTGGTCGGTCTCGACACGGTCCGCGAGATGACATCGAGCTCAAGTCGAGGCTCGGCACGGATTAGTCTGGAGTACGAAGAGGGCACCGACATGGACGTTGCCCTCGACCAGGTGAAGGAGCGGGTCGCGTCAATCCGCAATCTGCCCGATGGATCGGACGATCCGGTGATTACCCGCGTTATCACCTACGAGCCGGTGGCCCGTCTGCTCGTGACCGGACGCGACGGACAGAATCTGCGCCCAATCGTGCGTGAAATCGAGCGCGAGCTGATCGAACTCGGTATTGCCAAGGTCGACATCATCGGCCTTCCGCTCGAGGAAATCGCGATCCAGGTGTCGTCTGCCGCGCTGCGCGAGCTCGACATGTCGCTCTCCGACATCGCCCGCCGGGTCGCGACTTCGAGCGTGGACCTACCGGCCGGCAGCATCGGCCGCGACGAGACCTCGAAGCAACTGCGCACGCTCGATCAGCAGCGCGACGAGGCAGGCTTCGAGCGCCTCGCGCTGCGCACAGGCGCCGACGGCCGCTTCCTCACCCTCGGCGATGTCGCGACGGTGGAACGCCGCGCCCGCAAGGGCGAGATTCGCTCCACCTTCGAGGGCCGTCCTTCGGTGAGCCTGCTGCTCAGTCGCGCGGAGACGTCGGACAGTCTCGAATCGGCCCGAATTCTCCACGAGTGGCTCGATGAACGGCGCGGCCAGTGGACGCCCGGAGTGGAGGTCGTTGCCTACGACCAGTCCTGGGAGCTGATTCGCGAGCGGACCATGCTGCTGCTCAAGAATGGCGCGGGCGGACTTGTCCTCGTGGTCGCGGTGCTGTTCCTGTTTCTCAACGCTCGGGTCGCATTCTGGGTCGCGGTCGGGATTCCGGTTTCATTCATGGCCGCGCTCGGGGTGCTCTACGGACTCGGCGGCAGCATCAATATGGTGAGCCTGTTCGCTCTCATCATGGCTTTCGGCATCATCGTCGACGACGCGATCGTGGTAGGAGAGGACGCGCTCACCAAACGCCAGACTGGCGCCGCACCGCTCGTCGCCGCGCGCGATGGCGCTCGGCGGATGCTCGCGCCCGTACTTGCATCGTCGCTGACCACGGTGGCCGCGTTCATGCCGCTTATGCTGGTAGGCGGCATCATCGGCAAGATCCTGTTCGACATCCCCATGGTGGTGATCTGCGTGATCATCGCTTCCGTCATCGAGAGCTTCCTGATTCTGCCGGGTCACCTGCACCACACGTTTCGGCGCAGTGAGGGCGCCCGGCCCAGCGCGTTCCGGCGCCGGTTCGACAACGCCTTCGAGCGGTTCCGCGACGGTGCTTTCCGGCGCCTGGTAACGGCCGCGGTACGCCAGCCCTGGACCACGCTGAGCTGCGCGCTGGCCGCCCTGCTGCTCGCGGTCGGTCTGATCCGGGGCGACCGGCTCGCCTTCACCTTCTTCCCCACGCCGGAAGGGCAGATCCTGTTCGCCAGCGTGAGCTTCGCGGCCGGGACCCCGCCCGAGCGGGTGGAGCGGTTCATCGGCCATCTGGAGCACACCCTGAAGGAGACCGAGGCGCATTTCGGCGAGGAGCTGGTCGACCTTGCGGTCGCACGTCTCGGCCAGCAGGAGCGTGCGGGCCGCCAGCAAGGTTCGCGGGGCGACCAGTTCGCGAGTCTGCGCGTGCAGCTCGTCGAGCCCGACGGCCGGGACACGCGCAACAGCGAGTTCATCTCCGCATGGCGTGAACGCATCGAGCCGGCGCCCGGCCTCGAAACCCTGTCTCTGACCGAAGTACGCGGAGGGCCGCCCGGGCGTGATGTCGAAGTCAGTCTCACCGGCAACGATCCCGCAGCACTGAAGGCGGCGGCCCTGGAGCTGGCCTCGGTGCTGGTGACGGTGCCGGGAGTGAGCGCGATCGAGGACGACATGCCGTTCGGACAGGAGCAGTTCATCGTCCGGCTGACCCCGCAGGCGAGCGCCCTGGGACTGACGGTGTCCGAGATCGGGCAGCAACTGCGTTCCGCGTACGACGGTCGCATCGCCCAGATCTTCCAGCACGAGGGCGAGGAGCTCGAAGTACGGGTGGTCCTCCCCGATCGCGAGCGAAACGACATCGCGAGCCTCGACAACCTCGCCGTCGCGCTGCCCGGGGGAGGCTTCATGCCGCTGCTCACCGCCGTTGACATCGAGACGAGGCGGGGCTTCGACATCCTGCGTCACGAGAACGGACGCCTGGCTGTGAAGATTTCAGCGGATGTGGACCCTGCCGTCACCAACAGCAATGCCGTGGTCGCCGATCTGACCGTGGGGCCCCTGCCTGCGCTGGCCGAGCGCCATGGCATCGACTGGTCGTTCAAGGGTCGCCAGGAGGATCAGGCCGAAACGCTGGCCGACATGGCCTGGGGCGCGGGGCTCGCGCTGGCTCTGATCTACTTGGTGCTCGCCTTCGTCTTCGCCTCCTACGGCTGGCCGCTGGTGGTGATGTCGGTGATCCCGTTGGGTCTGGTCGGCGCCGTCTTCGGGCACTGGCTGCTGGGAATCAATCTCACTGTCCTGTCGCTGTTCGGCTTCTTCGGGCTGTCCGGTATCGTGGTGAACGATTCAATCATCCTGGTCAGCTTCTACAAGGAGATGAAGCAGCGCGGCCTGCCGTGGCGCAACTCGATCGTGGACGCGGCCTGCTTCAGACTGCGCGCGGTGCTGCTCACCTCGCTCACGACCATCGGCGGCCTCACCCCGCTGATGTTCGAGACCTCGGTACAGGCGCAGTTCCTGATCCCGATGGCGGTGTCGATCGCATTCGGCCTCGCGTTCGCCACCTTGCTGGTGCTGCTGCTGGTGCCTGCGCTGCTGACCTTGCACGAGGCGGTGGCCACCCGGTGGGAGAAGTCTGCGGTCCAGCCGTCGCCCGCGGCCGGCTGAGAAGCGATGTCCCAGCCCGAGCTCTCACCCGCGGCCGGGAGCCGAGGAGAAATGCGGGCTGGCGTCAGCTCAGACTGCGCAGTGCTTCCTGAACAATCCTGGCGTTCTCTTCGCCGAGCCGCTCCAGGATGTCGTCGTTCTGCACTTCCACGTGCCGGCGAACCTTTTCGACCAGATCCAACCCCGCGTCGGTGAGCACGAGCCGCACGCGCCGATGGTCCTCCGGCGCCAACTGCCGGTGTACCAGTCCGTTCGCCACCATGCGGTCGACCAGCTTGGTCAGCGTCGGCGGGTTCATCAACACGATGTCGGCCAGCTCCCCCATCGTGTAGTGCTCCCCCGAGCCAAGGGTCTCCAGCACGCGCCATATCTCCACCTGAACGCCCAACTCCTTGAGCTTCACGTTCAGGCTCGTATGCAGCTTCCGGTGCGCAGCGGCCAGATCGTAGAAGAGATACTGGCTGATGGCGTGGGGTGTCCTGCCCATTCCCAAACTCTCCTCCGGTCCGGCTTCCCGATGCAGTTGACTTTGAGACGAGAACGGTTCGTCATTCGGATGTATACACGATCCGAGGCGCCGGAGCCCGCGAGGGATGACCTGACCGTCCGGCGTGTCGAAGGAAGTGACCGAGATGCCAGAAGCATCGACAGCACTCGCGGACGTGGTGGAGCCGGCGTGGCCGGTCTCTGCCCCGCGGGGTCTGCTCGACGATGATCCCCTCCCCGGAGTATCGAGCGTTTTTCGCGTCGCCCTGCTGATCCCGATGTGCGGCACCGCGGGGATCTGGGGACCGTCCTGCATCGCCAGTGCCCAGGTCGCCGCCCACGATCTCAACCGGCACAACGGGATCGCCGGCCGGAACGTGCAGCTCATCCCCATCGATTCCGCCATCGAGGCGCAGCCGCCGGTGGAGGATCTCGTCCAAGTGCTGATCGAATCGGGCTCCATCGACGCCATCGTGGGGATGCACATCAGCGCGGTCCGGCAGCGCCTGACGAAAGTCGTCGCAGGGCGTATCCCCTACGTCTACACGCCGCTCTACGAAGGCGGGGAGCACGGCTTCGGCGTGTTCGCGATCGGCG
>JAKZYK010000204.1:0-2795 GCA_047514485.1 Gammaproteobacteria bacterium | reverse complement strand
TTGCGCCGCGCGGGTGACGTGCGGGCCATCGTTCCCGCCATCGACGGCGCCTACGAGCGATCAAGCCCGGTCGCACTGTTCATCGGGGCCATGCTGCCGGGCGCGTGATCACATGATCATACGAGACGACTGCATTCGGCTCCTGGCCGCGCAACACACCGACGAGATCGTGGTGCCGCTCTATCAGGCCGCTTTCGAGTGGCATGCGATCAAGGCCTGGCCGCTCACGTACTACGCGTTCGGGGCCATGGGCCAGGGCTCTTCCCATGGGCTGGGATTCGCAATCGGCGTGCCCGAGCGCCGAGTCTGGGTGCTCGACGGAGACGGCAGCCTGCTCATGAACCTGGGCACCCTGGTGACCATCGCCGAGGCGGCGCCGGAGAACCTGATCCACTTCGTCTTCGAGAACGGTACGTACGAGGCGAACGGCGCGCATCCCATCCCCGGGACCGGTGTCGTGCAGCTTGCCGGTATCGCGAAGGCGGCGGGCATCCGCAACGTCCACGAGTTCTCGGAGCTGGAGGCGCTCGCCGAGGCATTGCCGGAGATCATGACCGCGCCCGGCCCGACCTTCGTCGATCTGAAGGTCATTCCTGGCGGCAGCTATGAATACCGCTGGGACATCGTGCACGGCCCGGAGTCCAGAGCGACCTTCCGCGAGGCCATGCAAGCCTTGCTTGCCACGCGTTGATCCACGTGACTCCCCGTGCTTCGGCCCTGGTAGAAGGGCTTCGTTCACAAGACCGGGCGCATCCGCCGCCCGCAGACACCCTCTTCAACAGGCAGGCCAGACGCGCCGGACATCTCCCGTGAAGCGCTACGACGTGATTGTGGTCGGCGGCGGTCACAACGGCCTCACCTGCGCCGCCTATCTCGCCCGCGCCGGCCTCAGCGTGCTGGTATGCGAACGGCGCCACATCGCGGGCGGTCCGTGCGCGGAGTACGAGTACTTCCCCGGCTATCGCGCCTCCATCACGAACTCCCCCGGGTCGCTCGAGCCCAAGGTGGTCGCCGACCTCGAGCTGGAGCGCCACGGCCTGACGTTCACCCACCCGGACCCGACGCTGATGTTCCCGTTCCCGGATGGCCGAGCGTTCATCGGATGGCGCGACCGCGCGCGGGTCATGGAGCAGATCCGCCAATTCTCGGCCAAGGACGTCGACGGCTATGCCGCGCTGTTCGACTTCTTGAACCGGCTCGCCGAACGCCTCGGCGCCTCGTTGTTCGAGGCGCCGCCGACGCTTCGTGCACTCGCCTCCCGCCTCGAGACTCCCGAGGACGAGGAGGCGTTCGCCAAGGTGTTCCTCGGCAGCGTCGCCGACCTGCTTGGCGAGTACCTCGAGTCCGAGCACATCAAGTCGATGCTCGCGATGCTCGGGGTCATGTCGAACTGGGTGGGCCCGCTGTCCCCCGGCTCCGCGACTTGGCTGATGATGCGTCCGATGTCGCTCGCGTCGTCGAACGTCTCGGCCGAGCACGACCCGCGGCGGCAGGTGCTGCGTGGCTCCACGGGACTTCCGCTCGGGGAATGGGGAGCATCGTGCGGGCCATGCGCCGTTCGTTCGAGGCCGCCGGCGGCGAGGTGCGCACCGAGTGCGAGGTCAGCCGGATCCTCGTCACCGGCGAGCGCGCGACCGGTGTCGTGCTGGCGGACGAGGAGGAGATCGGCGCCGGCACGGTCGTCTCGAACCTCGACCCGTGGACGACGTATCTCGTTCTGATCGAAGCGTCGTGCCTGGAGTCCGGCTTTCGCGCCGCGGTCGAGCGGCTGCCAAGGCGCGGCTCGGCGTTCAAGGTGGCGCTGGCGCTGGACGGCGTCCCCGACTTCGCCGCCGCACCCAAGGGGCTCGAGCGGGCCTGCTCGGGATGCCAGTTCCGGATCGCGCCCAGCATCGAGTACCAGGACCGCGCATTCGACGACGCGAAACACGGCCGGCCGTCGCGGGGCCCCGTGTTCTGGGGGCTGTTCCCGACCATGGCGGACCCGAACCTCGCTCCGCCCGGCCGGCACATCCTGAGCGCCAACATCTTTCACGCGCCGAACGAGTTGCGCGAGGGGAGCTGGAAGACCGAGCGCGACCGGTTCGGCGAGCACTGCATCGACATCCTCGGCGAGTACCTGCCGGGACTGAAGGACAGGATCATCGACCGGCGGTTCTGGAGCCCGGCCGATCTGGAGGCGGAGTTCGGCCTGCCCGGCGCCAACATCACCCACCTCGACATGACTCCGCGCTACATGTTCGGGCTGCGCCCGCTGGCGGGCTTCTCCGACTACCGCTCCCCGATCGCCGGTCTCTACGCCTGCGGCTCCTCCACTTGGCCCGGCGGCACCGTCACCGGCGCTCCAGGGCACAACGCCAGCCAGCGAGTGCTCGCGGATCTGTGCTGGGGCAACGGTGTGCATTGAACCCGTCGAATCACCCGTTTTAAATTCTCCATATCACCCTCCAAGTCACACTTCCGAGATCCACTCCGGCCGATCGTCGGACACACCCTTGACGAGATCGAAGTACGCCTTCTGCAATCGTTTCGTGATCTCTCCCGGGCGGCCCTGACCGATTGGCGCGCCATCGACCGCATTGATCGGCGTGATCTCCCAACCCGTACCGCAGAAAAATGCTTCCGAGGCGGCAAAGAACTCGCTGCGGTCGACATCACGCTCCAAGGTTCCGATCCCCATCTCTCGCAAAAGCGTCAGTACCGTATCGCGCGTGATGCTCTCCAGAATGTCGCTGGTGACCGAGGGCGTGACGGCCACACCGCCTCGGATCAGGAACAGGCACATGCCCTGAGCC
>JAKZYK010000203.1:0-11674 GCA_047514485.1 Gammaproteobacteria bacterium | reverse complement strand
TCGCGGCCTCACGAAGCAGTTCGTGCACGGCGCCGGGTCGACCGTGCCGGTGTTCGAAGGGCTCTCGTTCGAGGTCGCGAACCTTGAATTCCTCGCCATCGTCGGACCGAGCGGGTGCGGCAAGTCGACGATGCTGCGAATCGTCGACGGCCTGATCCCTGCCGACGACGGAGCCGTATTTCTCGACGGCAAGGAGGTCACCGGAAGCGGGCATGACCACGGGATGGGGATGGTGTTTCAGAGCTTCGACCTCTTCCCCTGGCGCACCGCGCGCGGCAACGTCGAGTTCGGTCTCGAGATGCTCGGAATCGATCGCGACGAGCGCCGGGAACGCGGTCGCCACTACATCGAGATGGTGGGGCTCACGGGGTTCGAAGACGCCTACCCCCACCAGCTCTCGGGCGGGATGCAGCAGCGGGTGGGGATCGCAAGAGCGCTCGCGATCCGACCCGAGGTTCTGCTGATGGACGAGCCGTTCGGCTCGCTCGACGTGCAGACCCGCGATCTCCTCCAAGACGAGCTCCTGCGCATCTGGCAGCAGGAGAGGAAGACGGTCATCTTCGTCACCCACAGCATCGAGGAGGCGATCTACCTGGGCGACCGCATCATCGTGCTCTCGCCGCGTCCCTCGCGGATCGACCGGGTCATCGAGGTGCCGTTCGACCGCCCGCGTACCGATGAGATCAAGACCAGCCCCGAATTTCTGGAGACCCGCCGCGAGATCTGGACGCTGCTGAAGGGCGGCATACGAATCTGAGGTGATTTCGGGGCGACCGCGCTCCCAGGAGAAAACCCGATGATCGATGGCCACAAGCCGATATACGCGCGGCTCGGCGCCCTCCCTACCGCGATCCTCGGAGACACACTGCGCGAGATGGGATTCCACCATCAGGCCCTGCACCACTCCATCGCCGGCCTCGACCGTGGAATGCGGTGCTCCGGCCCGGCGTTCTGCATGGCGGGCGAGGCATCGATGGGCGGGACACCGAGCAGCGCATCGGGCGCGCCGAACCCAGGGTTCGAGATGTTCCGGCGCCCTCTGGACGGTCGGGTACTCGTCATCGCGACCGGCGGCTACGAAGAAGCTCCCGTATGGGGAGAGAACATCGCACTCAGCGCCAGGATCGCACGGGTTGGCGGCGTGGTGGTCGACGGCGGCCTGCGCGACGTCCTGGCGCAGATCGAGCTCGGGATCCCGACATGGGCACGATTCACGACCCCGGTCAGCTCGGCCAAGCGCTGGCGCATTACCCGGATCGACGAACCGATCGTGATGCGCGGCCAGACCCACGGCCAGGTCGCGGTCGAGCCCGGAGATCCAATCGTCGCCGACGCGGATGGTGTGATCGTGGTACCGAGCCGCGTCGCGGAGACGGTGGCGGAGGCGGCCGAGGAGCTGGACCGCATCGAGCAGCGCCAGCGCGAGGAGATCCTGCGCGGCGACGACCGCCAGGCGGTATATGAGCGGTACGACCGCTTCGGTCATATCCCCAAGCTCGGCTGATCGACCGGACCCGTCGCGCCGCCGGCGCAACGGCGCTTCGCTGAACCGTCCCGGCACGGCACGGGAAGTCGCGAACGGAATTGCGTTTCTCGCATCCGAGGAGGCGTCGTACATCACGGGAACCTGCCTGTTCATCGATGGGGGGCAGACAGCACTCTGAGCGAGGTGGTCGGCCCCTCGCGTGTCCGGCCGTATGAAGCCGCCGCATGGAGGGATTCCGATGATGAATCGAGTCGAGATCGAGCGTGACGGGGCCATCGCCGTTCTGCGGCTCAACCGTCCAGAGGTGCTCAACGCCATCGATCAGGCGATGTGGACGGACTTGCTCGATGCGTTCTGCGCCGTTGCGGCCGATCCATCGGTGCGGGTGTGCCTGCTCACCGGCAACGGGCGCGGCTTCTGCTCTGGCGCGGATCTCAAGGAGACCGCGTGGCATGGAGAGACGCCGCGGCAGTCGCGCGCGCGCATCGATGGCTGCAACCAGCAGATCGCCCGCGAGATGATCGGTCTTGCGGTTCCCGTCATCGCCTGCATCAACGGCTACGCGCTCGGCGGCGGACTCGAGATCGCGCTTGCCGCGGACATCCGCATCGCCTCGCGGACCGCGAAGATGGGCTTCCCGGAGGCGGCGATCGGCCGGTTCGTCACCGGCGGCGCATCGCTGCTGTTGCCGCGCGCGGTAGGACTCTCGCGGGCGAAGCGGCTGCTCTACACGAGCGAGCACATCGGCGCCGAGCGCGCCCTCGCGATCGGTCTCGTCGATGAAGTCACCGAGCCCGCCGACCTGCTGCCGCGCGCACGCACGCTCGCCGAGCAGATCGCCGCATGCGCGCCGGCGTCAGTCTCGCTGATGAAGCGCACCCTGGACCGGCTCAGCATCGCCGAGCTCGAGACGGCGCTCGGGCTCGAGACCGATGCGCTGGTCGCGATGTACTCCGAGTCGGCCATCGACGAGGCACGGGAGGCGTTCGCCGGGCGGAGGCGTGATTAACGGAGACGCCAGGAATTCGGCTGCTAGTTGTAGCGGCTTGAGATCATCGGGGCGTGGACGCGAGATCATCGCGGTTTCTCGCTCAGGTTAGTTGAGACTGTGATTTCGGTCCGGCTCAGAACAAGTGCGACTGGGCTCGGATTGCCTGCGACTCACATTACCGTCGCCGTCGCCGGTGCATTCGCCGAGCAGCCAGTCCAGGTAGGTGCGGGTATCCTCCCCGAGACCTTCAAACGACAGGACGTCGGTACGGTGGCCGATTTCCTCCATCGTTGGACGACGAAGATCGTTACGTAGTCTTGGATGCTCGCGAGTCTCCGTCGGGCGGCCCTGAATTCGACAGCGGCCCGTTGGAAGAATCGTCGACCTCGGTCGTTCGTACACCGCTACAATGTGACTTGATTGGTCAGTACTGAATGACCATACTGGTCACCGTGACCACGGTATCGATTTCCGACTTGAAGGCGAACCTCTCTCGCTACATCCGCGAGGTTCGACGGGGCGGCGAGGTGCAGATACTCGACCGGGGTGCTCCGGTGGCGAGGCTGGTGCCTCCCGAGGCGGGCGACAACGAGGGAATCCGGGAACGCTTGATCGGCACCGGCCTGCTACGGCCGGGCAAGGGAGGCGCCGCCGCCATTCTGGACGAACCGCCGCTGGACCTGCCCGTGAGCCTCTCGGAGGCATTGACCGAGGAGCGAACCGACCGACTGTGAGGTACTGGGACGCATCCGCGCTCGTCCCGTTACTGGTCGCCGAGCGGGACACCGAACTGGTCCGTTCATGGCTTTCCGACGACGATCGCATCGTTACCTGGGCATGGACACGCACCGAGATCGTCGGTGCAGTCGAGCGGCGGACTCGCGAGGGGTCGCTGTCGCGGAGCCAGCGCCGTGAAGTGCTTCGGCGGCTGGATGCCTTTGCTCGCAGTTGGGACGAAGTGATCGACGTGCTTGCGGTCCGGTCCAGAGCGAATGCGCTGCTGGCACGGCATCCATTGCGGGCTGCGGACGCGGGTCAGCTTGGTGCGGCGTTGCTGGTCCAGGAGCAGATCGCCGGGGTGCTCGACTTTGTTTGCCTGGACCGCCGCCTCTCCTCGGCCGCGGAGTTGGAGAGCCTGAGAGCGACGCATCGACCGTGACGCTTGCGAAGCCCCTGGCGGCAGGGCTATTTCACGCTAGCGGCAAGGCGGTGATGGCCAGGTAGTAAGGCTGAGGGCTGACTATTTTGGAGCGCATCGCCTATAGAGGGGGCATGGCGGATACCTCCTCCCCAAAGGGTCAGGTGTCCACGAATTCGGATCAACTCCACCTTATGTGATGTGCGTCCAACTGGACGGTATGGGCCTTGAAACTCGCACAAAGAAGGCACGGACGAGACGTTCGCGCAATTCAGCCTTCGCTCAGCGCGAGCCGGGGGAGCGGCTTCTCGTCGATGGGCAGATGGACCAGGCCTGCGAACACTCCGAAGAATATGCCGGCCCACCACATCAGGTCGTATGAGCCGGTGCGGTCGTAGAGCACCCCACCCAGCCACACGCCGAGAAAGCTTCCGATCTGATGACTGAGGAACACGACGCCGAAGAGCGTCGCCATGAACTTCAGCCCGAAGATCTGCGCGACGATGCCGGTGGTCAGTGGGACCGTGGAGAGCCACAGCAGCCCCATCGCCGTCGCGAACAGATATATCGTGATCTCGCTCGCCGGGGCCGTCAGGAGTGCGCCGATC
Organism: Gammaproteobacteria bacterium; assembly: GCA_047514485.1. Taxonomy (GTDB): domain Bacteria; phylum Pseudomonadota; class Gammaproteobacteria; order HK1; family HK1; genus HK1. Next base: position 7,451 of record JAKZYK010000203.1, on the reverse strand, counting down.
ACCACCGCCCGGGCGAAGTAGATGAAGGAGAGGCTCGTCTTCTTGCTGAACCGCTGGCCGACGGCGCCGGACAGGAACGAGCCGGCGATATTGAGCAGTCCCACGATCGCGAGTGCATAGGCGCCCACCTGCGGCGAGAGGCCGAGATCGGTGACGTAGGCGGGGAAGTGCACGGTGATGAACGCGACGTGGAACCCGCACACGAAGAATCCGATGGTGAGCAGCACGTAGCCGCGATGGCTCATCGCCTCGCCAAGGGCCTCGCCGATGGTCTGGTCCGAGTGCGGCTCACCGGGCGCTTTGGTCGTGCCCGGCAGGGTGAACGCGAGCGGGATTATGATCAGGGTGATGAAGGAGACCAGCACGAGCGAGTCGTACCAGCCGTAGCTCGATATCAGGGCCTGGGAGACCGGTGAGAAGAGCACTTGGCCGAGCGAGCCGGCCGCGGTGCCGAAGCCGAGTGCAAGCGAGCGTCGTTCCGGGGAGACGACCCGCGCGATGGCGGCGAGCACGAGCGAGAACGAGGTGAACGCGACGCCGAGGCCGACGAGAAGGCCGCCGCTCAGATGGAGCGCGAGCCCGCTGTCCGACCCCGCCATGCCCGCGATGCCCATGCCGTAAATGACGGCGCCGAGGGCGATCACCAGCCCGGGACCGTACCGATCCGCGATCGCGCCCGCGACGGGTACCCCGATCCCCCACAGCAGGTTCTGGATCGCCATCGCGAGCGCGAAGGTCTCGCGCGACCACCCTTTCGCGACCGTCATCGGATCGAGATAGAGGCCGAAGCTCGACCGGATCCCGAACCCGATGAGCGCGATCAGGCAAGCGGCCAGGATCACCGCAAACACGGCGCCGCGGCCGGAGCGAAGGTCGGCGGTGGCAATGCGGTTCATGAGGATTCGGTCTCTACTGGAGATGATGGGTGGGATGCGGTACGTCCATTGGGCCATCGCTTTGGCGGACGCACGAGGCGCACAACGATACGCGCCTGATGGACGATATTGAACCCGACCCGCCGGGCTCGCCGGACTGTGCCGTTGCCGGGACCCCCGGCTCCCAACGATGTCCGAGCACTCGGTGACGTTTCCTCAACCGTTCCAATCGCCCACCATCGCCGCTCGGACGCTCCGTCATCCGGTTCGGCAGCCGCGCCCAGCGCCGCATGCTGCCTGGGCCCGAAACTCCGGGATGACCTTGTTCGCATTGACCACGGCTCGCGGGTGGCCCGTGGACCTTCCTTGGCCTTCCTTCGGCCTTTGGCCTGTGACTGTCGTGGCCCGTGGGCGGTGGCTCGTACTCCGTGGGTGGTATGGCGGTCCGGCTCAGTCCGCGGCCTCGCTCATGGGTCCGGGAAGCGGAGCGCCGATGGCCGACAGCGGTCCGAGCTCCCTCTCGACCATCGGCTTGATGTCGGTCATGAGCTTCTCCATCGTCGCGAGCGCCTCGTGGTGCGACGAGGCGCCGACCTGGAAGTGGAACATCATGTGCGAGGGCCGCGCGGCGCGGATCTCGCCGCACAGCCTCTCCGCGATCGTCTCGCAATCGCCGACCAGCAGGTTGTCCGCCATCTGCTCGATCGGGATCTCGTTCTCGATTGGGATCTCGTTCATCATCGCGCCGTCCATGACCTCGGCGCGGCGCCGGAGCGCCGACGCGAGCCGCATCTGGTGGCGCGCGTTGTCGACGTATTCGAGTGATTCCTTGCGCGATGCGGTTAGGCACATGAAGCGCTGGATCCCGATCGGGGCGCTGCCGGGCGCGAACCCTTCGAGCCCGTAGGTACGGTCGATGCGCGCCCGCATCTCGCGCAGGTACTCCGCGCCGCCCCAGCGCCCGGTGACCATCGGGACGTAGCCGCGGCGTGCGCACAACCGATGGCCGGCCTCGTTGTCGCCGGCGATCCAGATAGGCGGAATGCCCCCGACCGGTCGTGCGCTGATGTGGGTCGACGGCATCGTGTAGTGCTCGCCGTCGTGGCTGAACGTCTCCGATGTGAACGCGGCGTGCAGCATGTCGAGAAATTCCTCGAGCATCGAACGCGCCTTGGTGATGTCGACGCCGAAGCGTTCGAACTCGTAGGGTTGGTAGCCGGAGCCCATCCCGAGCACGAGCCGGCCGCCGGCGAGGCAGTCGACCATCCCGATCTCCGCGAGCACGCGGGCGGGTTCGTACAGCGGTGCGACGATGACGGCGGGCGCGAGCTTGATCCGTTCGGTCACCGCCGCGCAGTGCGCGGCCATAAGGAGCGGCGAAGGGCAGATGCAGTAGTTCGAGAAGTGGTGCTCTGCGAACCACGCGATCTCGAGTCCGACCGCATCGGCATTGCGCACCTGCTCGACATGCTCCTCGAAGACCTTTCGCGGCGGGGTCCCGCGCTCGCGATATCCCATCAAGCCGAAGTATCCGAAATCCATTGCTCGCCTCCATCGAAACTCGGTTGTCGGCCGCTCAATCCCGATTCGCGAAGCGCGCGGGCGGTGGGGCCGTGGTTGGTCTCTGATCGAGCCTGCCCGCGGCGGGCTGGACGGCCACGTCCATGGCGATCAACAACGCCTGGCCGATCAAGTCCATCTTCCGCACCAGCTCGATGCGCGCCGCGGCTTGAGCTGGTTCGCGTTCAGACAACAGTTGCTCGAGGAGACCGCAGCCGTCCGCGAGAGTGATAATTGCAATGTCTCTCGGGTCCGGAATCACGTCGCTGAACAGTACCTCTTTGATTCGCTGCTTCAGCTCGCGCTCGACCTTGTCGTCGACGACCGTGTAGCGCCGCGTCCCGAATATCCACAGGAAGCGGTCATCCTGTAGCCGCAGAATGCCGTTTTCGACGAGCCGCTCCAATGCGGCCTCCTGAATCTCTCCGGCATGTCGGGTGGCGTGTTCTACCCAGTAGAGGGCGTCATGGGTCTCGTCCTCTCGCGCGATCTCGGCGAGCATCGGATCGAGCAGGCGATCCTGAACCGGTGTCGAATCGATAAGGAACAACTGACGGACGTCGGTATCGATGCGGTGCTCGAGTGCGAGGTCCATCAACACCGCGCCGCCGAGAGCGTAGCGCACCAACCAGTCCGGCGCCCGCGAGAGCTTTCCGTCCTCGTCGCGGAGCAGGAGGATGATCTCTTCGGCGAATCTCATCATCCGGCGCCCCGGGCCAAGGTCAGTGTCAAGATATAGTAGAACGTCGCCGCGAGTACGGCCCCGGCGGGAAGCGTCACGATCCAGGATACGAAGATCGTGCGGACCACGCCAAAGTCGATTGCGCCCGTACCGCGGGCCAGCCCGACTCCCAACACGGCGCCTACGAGCGTCTGGGTCGTCGAGACCGGAAGCCCCGTGCCGCTTGCCGCAACCACCGTCGATGCGGCGGCGAACTCGGCGGCGAATCCACGGCTCGGTGTGAGCTCCGTGATCTTCCTCCCGATCGTCGCCATCACCCGATACCCGAACGTGGCCAAGCCGACGACGATCCCGGCGGCGCCGATCAGCAGGACCCAGGGCGGAACCGTTGACTCATGGGACACCTCGCCCGTCGTCACCACGCTCACGATCGCGGCCACCGGACCGATTGCGTTGGCGACGTCATTGGAGCCGTGAGCAAACGCCATCCCCGACGCGGTGACTATCATGAGGACTCCGAATATCCTCTCCACGTTGGTAAAGCGCGATTGTCCCCCCGTAGGGGATTCGAAGCTCACGCGATTGATGACCACGCGACCGATGCACGCAATGACGGCGGCAAACATCACCGAATACAGGATCGCAACCGGAGTGCTCAATTCCAGGCCGACGTGTTGCAAGCCTTTGACGAACGTCACGATCGAGGTCATGAGCACCGCCGCGAAGATGTACACGGGCACATAGCGACGCGCGTACACCACCGGATCGTCCTTGTTGAAGATCAGCCGCTGCACGCTCAGAACCAGCAGATACGAGATCGTTCCAGCGAGGATGGGAGTGACGACCCAGCTCGCGGCAATCGTCACCACCTCCTCCCAGTGGACGGCCTCGAACCCGATCGCAACCATCGCGAACCCGATAATCGCCCCTATGATGGAGTGCGTGGTCGACACGGGCCAGCCGAATCTGGACGCGATCGTCAACCAGACGGCTGCTGCCAAGAGCGCTGACAACATGCCGAAGACAAGCAGGTCCGGGTCGTGCTGGAGAGACTCCGCGTCGATGATGCTCTTGCGGATCGTCGAGGTGACCTCACCGCCGGCCAGAAACGCCCCGAGGAACTCGAAGACCCCCGCGATCACGATGGCGCCGCCCACGGTAACGGCGCCTGCTCCAACCGATGTTCCCATCGAATTCGCGACATCGTTGGCGCCGATCGCCCAGGCCATGTAGAGACCGCATCCGATGGCCGCAATCAGAATAATGACAAGATTCGAATCCACGGCCTATGCGCCTCCAGCGCCTTGCCCGGCCACAACGCCCGGCGTATCCACTCCTCGAACGTCCGCCTCAAGCCCCCCCTCGACGGCTCCGCCAGCTACCCCTCCAGCGCCCCCAGCACCCACACCACGACCATCAGATCACACCCCGTCTCCAGACGAATCATTGCCGAAGGAATCCGTATCTGGCGAGCCGCTCGCGGTACATACGCGCGAGGTCGGTGGCGCGGACAGCGACGACTCCGCGTTCCTGGAACGTGGTCGCGGTGTCGGCCATGTCGTCAGGCCGCTTCGGTCAGCCAGGTTTCAACGGACAAGCCCGGCACGCGTCGGAACTCGGAGAGGTTGTGCGTGATCAGAGGCACGTCGCGGGCAAGGGCGTGGGCGGCAATCCAAAGGTCGTTGGGGCCGATCGGCTGGCCGATCGAACGCAAGTGAGCACGGAGCCGGCCGTATTGCCGGGCCGTTGCCGCGTCCATATCAATCACTTGAATAGCGCCAACGAAATCGCGCACGGCGGCGAGGCTTTGTTCCATGCGAACCGAAAGCCGCGCACCCCACTCCAGTTCGCCCAACACGATGATCGAGATGCCGCAATCGTGGAGGGGCAGTCTTGTTTCGAATCCTTCGACGCGCTTCATCGCGTAGATGCAGGTATTCGTGTCAAGCATGGCTTTCAATCGAATGGCTCCCGCTCTTCAAGCGGCAATTCGCCCTTGCGCATCTCGGGGGTCGCCGCCTCGAAGTCATCCGGCAAGCGGGCGGCATTCCGGAAGTAATCGTCCCAATCCTCGAACATGGGACTCAACACCACGTTTCGGCCCTCGCGCCGAATGACCACGCGGTCCGAATCGAATCGAAACTCCTTGGGCAGCCTCACCGCTTGCGACCGCCCGTTCATGAATACGCGCGCGACTTTGCGGGGCTCGCTTCCGGGTGGCGTGTCCGCCTGCATCTTTCGTGTCGGGCGAGGCATGGTTTCGCTCCTGAAGCCGGCCAGGGGCGAGAAAAGTAGCAGACTCGGTATATATCCACAATGTATATCATGCGATACATCGGCCATCCCCCACCATCGCGCAGATGATGACGAGGCGGTCGCCGGATCGTTCGATTTTCATCGAAGCGGCTCGCCGCCCTTGGTCGCGGTGAGCAGCGCCCGGTACTTGGCGTAGTCGCTGGTACCGATGCGGGCGAGGGCCGCGATCAGGATGCACTGCCGGGGCCGGGCGAGGGCCTGCCGTGCGGATCGAACTGATAGGGTACGAGGTCCGCGGCGGCGTGGTGGCCGACGTGGATGCGGTCGTCGTTGGGGACGGTCGCGCGGAGCTGGCTCTCCATGTAGAGGAGGCTGTCCGCGAATCCCGGCGACCGGTCGGGCGTGAGGGTGGAACTCAATACCATCGGCAGCCGCCTGCCGAGCGCGAGCGGCTGCGCGAGGATCTCGCCGACGGCTGCTTGACCCTGGCGGTGCGAGGCGGGACTACAGCGTCGAGGAGCCCTATGCCGTGCTCGCGAGCAGACCGCGCCTGCCTCGACTCATACGCCGTCCGCCCCGCGGTGATCGCCGGCCATTGTACGGGTGCGGCTCGACGTTTCCGGCGCGGGTTCCCGGACCGCGTGATGGAATCCGATCTGCCCGACGGAAGGCCGCATGTGGTCCTGCTCGGCGACGAACGCGTCGAGCGTTCCCGCTTCGTCGAGCACGCGAATTCGGTCGAGGGCGCGCTCGAGCTCCGCTTCGGACACCACCGACCACATCGAGTCGCCGCGGCGCCATTCGGGATCGAGTAGACCGCGCCCGTCGAAGTACGCGTCGCCCTGCATGACCCCATCGCTCGGCACGAACCGGCCGCGCGGGACAAGTCCGGCCTCGGCGAGGAGCCCGGTGAGCACCTCGGTGTCCGGGTGGCGCCGGCACATCGCCTCCACCGCGCCGGGAACCAGCGCCGCGTGCCACCAGCCGTGGCGAAGCTGCTCGTGGGAGCACGTGTTGATGATCGCCGAGCCGCCGGGGCGCAGCACCCGCGCGAGCTCGCCGAGCACCCGCCGGAGCAGCGGCCAGCCGTCGTGCGGCAGATCCGGAAGATGGTGGAGCACCTGATTCACCATCACCGCGTCGAAGCGCGCATCCTCGAACGGCAGCGCGTCGATGCCCGCCTCGTGCAGGGCAACGGGGCATCCCGGCGTGTGATCGAGCTTGGCCCGGGCGACGCCGAGCATCGACGGGTTCAGATCCACCGCGTCGATTGCGCCTACGTGTGGACGCAGAACGGCGGTGTAGCTGCCCGTCCCGCATCCGGCGTCGAGCACACGCAACGAGGCGAGAGAGCCTCCGCCCGCGGCAAGGCAGCCCAGAATGATCTCGACCCCGATGGGGACGCGGGTGCGGTCATAGTCCGCGGAGACCGCCGTGTAATTCTCGTACGCGCTCATGGTCGTTTTCTCCCGAATCGATCCGGATCGCGGCTCGACGCAGCCATCGCGGTCCCCGCGGGTCTCGCCGGCGGCAGCGCCCGGTGGCGGCGTGCCAGCGCGGTGAACCAAGCATTTCGTTCGCCGCTCGGAACGGGCTCTGCTCCGCGGGCGCTTCCGCCGCGGGTACGGGACGGTTAGCTGTGCGAGGTCAGTGGACCACGTAACGTACGAGCACCACCACCAGCATCTGGACCGCGTTCACGACGACGCTCGCCCGGTGCAGTACGTCAAAGCGCGTCTTCGCCGCGAGATCGCCCGCATCGCTCGCGTCGTGTCTTCCGGGGCCTCCTGACCTGCCTCGACGTTAACGAGACGATTAGCGCATCATCCGGCCTCTGCCCGGGTCGAAAGATTCGCGGCGGGATCATCCGCGAACGAGATGACGCCGTCCGGTCCGAGCGGCCCCATGAGAACGTTCTCGGGGTATGCGTTCAGGACCCGCCGCCGGGCGAGTACGTCCTCCTTGGTGCACACGCCGGCTGGAACCGGCTCGGCTCCGAAGTGGTTCCAACGGTCCGCACCTCGCACGAGCTGGCCCGACCCCATGCCCGACGACTGGCGCGCCAAGGGCGGGGTGTA
>JAKZYK010000202.1:0-6823 GCA_047514485.1 Gammaproteobacteria bacterium | reverse complement strand
GGTCTCCATCGAGATCGGCTCCTTCGCGATCTTGAGCACCTTGCGTACCTTCTCCTCGGGCATCTCCATCCTTTCGGCCAGCTCGTCCGGGGTCGGCTCGCGGCCTTTCTCCTGGAGGATCTGGCGTGAGATGCGGTTGAGTTTGTTGATCGTCTCGATCATGTGCACCGGAATGCGGATGGTGCGCGCCTGATCGGCGATGGATCGCGTAATCGCTTGCCGGATCCACCAGGTCGCGTACGTCGAGAACTTGTATCCGCGCCGGTACTCGAATTTGTCCACCGCCTTCATCAGGCCGATGTTGCCCTCCTGAATGAGGTCGAGGAACTGCAGCCCGCGGTTGGTGTACTTCTTCGCAATCGAGATCACGAGGCGAAGGTTCGCTTCCACCATTTCCTTCTTTGCGCGGCGTGCCTTCGCTTCGCCGATCGACATGCGGCGATTGATCTCCTTGATCTCCGTGATGGAGACCATGCCTTCCCGTTCAATCGTCCCGAGCCGGAGCTGGAGGCGTTTGATGTCTTTGGAGAACGGCTTGAGCGCATCGCCCCACGGGTAGTTCCTGCGCACCTGGATATGCAGCCACCGCACCCTGGACTCGTTGCCCGGGAAGAGGTCGATGAAGCGCTTGCGCGGCATTTTCGCCTCGCGCACGCACATGCGCATGACCGCGCGTTCGTTGGTCCGCACGCGCTCGATGATCCCGCGCAGGCTCGACGTGAGCCGGTCGATGAGCTTCGGCGTGAGCTTGAGCTGCATGAATTGGCCGACGAGGTTTTGACGGGCCTTGTCGGCCGGCGGAGTACCCCAACCGTGCTTGTCCGTCGCATCGACGAGGCGCTGGTAGGTCCGCCTCATCTTGTTGAAACGATCCGCGGCCTCCTGGGGGTCTGGTCCAAGATCGACTTCTTCCTCGTCGTCATCATCATCCGTCGCCGCCGCGCGCTGCTTCGGGGTAGGTATCTCCTCTTCCTTTGCGTTCGGATCGATATAATCGGTGAGGAGCTCGGTGAGCTTCGCTTCGCCCGCCTCGACCCGTTCATATTCCCGGATCAATGCGCGGATGGTCGGCGGGTAGGCGGCCAGTGCTTGAAGGGCCTGGTTCAGGCCCTTCTCGATGCGTTTTGCGATCTTGATCTCGCCTTCGCGCGTGAGGAGGTCGACCGTGCCCATCTCGCGCATGTACATGCGCACCGGGTCGGTGGTGCGCCCGAACTCGCTGTCGATGGTGGCGAGCGCGGCGGCCGCTTCCTCGGTCTCGTCATCGTCGGCGTTGACGGTCGATCCCATGAGCAGGAGGGCGTCGGCATCGGGCGGCACCTCGTGCACGGCGATGCCCATATCGTTGATCATCGAGATGATGTCTTCGATCTGCTCAGGGTCGACGATGCCTTCGGGCAAGTGGTCGTTGACCTCCGAATACGTGAGGTACCCCTGGTCCTTTCCCTTTGCGATCAGTAACTTCAGACGTGACTGCTGCTGGTCGAGATCCATGTTCCTACCCATGACGATAGCGTGATTGATCGGATCGGCCTAAACGGATAATGGTAGCAGATGTCCCCCTCACGCTACACATGATCGTTGATTCCTTGCCGCGGTTCGAGTACCGGAAGCTACCTCGAGCTGCAGCGCGCAAAGACCCGCCGGTGTGCTCTTCTCACTCTCCCGGTCCATATCGGACAGATTCCGCGGCGACAGGTTCGCACTTCGCTTCGCCGTCAGTCGTCCCTGCCAGTCGTGTCCCCGCGATTCGATGCTCTGCGTGCGGTCAGATCGGTGAGCTCGCGCCGCTCCCGTTCGTTCAGCTCGGACGGATGCCGATTCTTCAGCTCCTCGATGCGGCGCCGCGCCCGATGACGCTCGGCACGGGCCGACACCCACCGCAGGCAGTCGACGAACTCCAAACGGAGCCCGGCCGGATCGGAGAGCTCCGGCTTGTTATGGGCGAGCACCTCGATCCATCGGGACCACTTGTGTTCGCGATAGTGCTCGAGCAGCACGCCGGTAGTCAGATCAGGGCGCGCGTGCAGGGTTTCAATCAGTTCGGCAAGCAATTCTGCACCGGCGACGTCCGCGGCGCGTACTGCCTCGACATCGACGGCCTCGGCCGCGAGCGACGGCTCGTGGAGCAGCATCCGCACTGCGCGTCTCACGGGGGATTCCGAACCCCGCCAGCGCTCTGTGTGTGCGCGTATCCTGCTGCCGAGCTGGCCGTATCGACTCGGTGAAGCGTCTCCCGACAGCTCGCCGAACCACGTTTCGATCTGACGCCGATACGGACCGGCCGGAACCCGGGCGGCATACAGCTCGCCAAGCTGCATCACGAGCTGATGCCGATACGGACCGACCGGAATTCGCTCGATATGAGGGCGGGAGTGATCGACGAAGCGTGCGCCTCCCTCCGGCGTCCCGAGATCGACCCCGGTGGTGAGGTGATCGAACAGAAACCGGCTCAAAGGCACCGCACCGTAGAGGCGGCTCTCGAACGCACCTCGGCCTTCCGCCCGGACGAGGCTGTCGGGATCCTCGCCTTCGGGGATGAAGAGGAACAGCGCCTGGCGGCCGGCTTTCATCGATGGAAGCGTGTTCTCCGCCGCGCGCCATGCCGCGCGCCGGCCCGCCTCGTCGCCGTCGAAGCAGAACACAATGTCGTTGACGGCGCGAAACAGGCGCTGAACGTGTGCCTCGGTCGCGGCGGTGCCGAGGGTCGCTACCGCGTAGTCGATGCCCGACTGCGCCAGCGCCACTACGTCCATGTAGCCCTCCACCACCAGCAGCCGCACCGGAGATCGTCCCGTGCGCCGTGCGCGCCACAGCCCGTAGAGTTCGCGGCCCTTTTGAAACACCGGCGTCTCCGGTGAGTTGAGATACTTCGGCTCGCCGCTGTCGATGATGCGGGCGCCGAAGCCGGCGACGCGTCCCTTCGGGTCATGGATAGGAAAGGTGATTCGGTCGCGGAACCGGTCGTAGGGCCGGCCGCCGTCGCGCTCGATGAGCAGCCCCGCCCGGATGAGTAGCGCGCGCGCGGATTCGTCGGCGCCGAGCTCTCCGAGGATCCCGTCCCATCCGGGCGGCGCGAAGCCGAGCTGGAACGCGGATGCGATCTCTCCCGACAGGCCGCGCCCCTTGAGGTACTCCACTGCCCGCGACGCTTGTGGGTGGCGCCGGAGTTGTCGCTGGAAGTACGCATTGGCCTGTTCGAGCGCGGTGTAGATCGACTCGAGATCCTCGCGCGGCCCGCTTTCGCCGCCACCTTCGCGGGGCACTTCGCGCCCGACCCGGCGCGCGAGTTCTTCCACCGCCTCGACGAACTCCATGTTCGCGTAGTCCATCAGGAAGCCGACCGCGGTGCCGTGCGCGCCGCAGCCGAAACAGTGAAAGAACTGCTTGTCCGGAACGACGGTGAACGACGGAGTTTTCTCGTCGTGGAACGGGCAGCACGCCTTGAACTCCTTGCCGGCGCGCTTGAGCGCAACGTAGTGCCCGATGACCTCGACGATGTCGGTCGCCGAGACGAGGTCGTCGATGAAGGGTTGGGGGATCCGCCCCGCCATTGGTCTGTCGCGATGTTCGAGGGTCCGCCGGAAGGGGCCCCGGACGGGAAGTCAGCCAGACAGCCTGGCTTTGACCGTCGCGCTCACCACGCTCATGTCCGCGCGGCCCTGCACCCGGGGCTTGAGCAGGCCCATCACGCGGCCCATGTCCTTCATCGTGGTGGCGCCGGCGTCGTCGATGGCGGCCGTAATCATCGCGTCGATCTCCGCCGGATCGAGCCCCCGCGGCATGTACGTCTCGATGATCGCGATCTCTTCGCGTTCTGCTGCTGCCAAGTCATTGCGACCTGCGCTGTCGTACTGGCTCGCCGACTCGCGGCGCTGCTTGAGCATCTTCTCGAGTACGGCGACGACGGAGGCGTCGTCGAGTGGCGAGGTGCGCCCGTCGATCTCGCGTTGCTTGATCGCCGCGGTCACCATGCGCAGGGTCCCGAGCCGCGCCTTGTCTCTGGCGCGCATCGCGTCCTTCACGTCTTCGAGAATTCGGTCTTTCAGAGGATTGGTCACAGCGGGTTGGTCGTGGTGCGGGGCGACGGCGTGGGAGCTTCAGTACAGCCTGGTACGGCGCACCTGCTCTCGCTGGATCTTCTTCAGGTGGCGCTTCACCGCGGCGGCGGCCTTGCGCTTGCGGATCGACGTGGGCTTTTCATGGTACTCGCGACGGCGGACCTCGGTCAGCACGCCGGCTTTCTCGCAGGCGCGCTTGAAGCGGCGGAGCGCGACGTCGAAAGGTTCGTTCTCCTTCACACGGATATTCGGCATCGAGACGGGTTCCTCATTTGAATGTCGACGGTTGGACTGCAGCGAACGCACAAATATACCCCCCTTCGCTCGTCGCGGCAAAGGCGCAGGAAGTTCGGCCGAACGTTCGTTCGGCAAGGCCAAGCGTATCGTCTTGGTTGACCACCCGGTCGGCGAGGCCACCGCTTTCGAGGAGATCGAGGCCTGGTTCGCCGAGTACGCCAGTGTCAACTCGGCCGGCTGCAGGCCAGCCAAGTAGATGCTGCTCGATTGTTTCGACCTCGGTTGGGGCGCGTTCTTCCACAAGTATCTGGTGTTGCAGGAAAAGGCTACGGCCGCACCCGACTTCGCCGAAGCTGTGGATGCCTACCGCCCCGGCCGCGATCCGCACTGGCGACAGGCGGCGCGTGAGCAGCATTCACGGATTGTCATACGGACGGCTCGATCAACACCTCTGCCAATTCCTGGCCATTGAGTGCCCACGCTGGTTACGCTGCACGGATGCGTGTCCTTGGAATCGAGACCTCCTGCGACGAAACCGGCGTCGCAGTCTACGAAACTATGCGCGGTCTGCTCGCTCATGTCGTGCATACGCAAAGCGCCATCCATGCCGAATTCGGAGGCGTGGTGCCGGAGCTCGCCTCGCGAGATCACGTTCGACGGCTGCCGCCGCTGGTGCGGCAGGTGCTCGAAGAGTCGGGCTCAATGCCGGCCGACATCGACGGCGTGGCCTATACCGCAGGCCCGGGACTGGTCGGGGCGCTGCTGGTCGGCACCGCGTTCGGCCGGAGCCTCGCCTACGCGTGGGGGGTGCCGGCGCTCGGTGTCCATCACATGGAAGGCCACCTCCTCGCCCCGATGCTCGAGCCGGACCCGCCCGCGTTTCCGTTCCTCGCACTGCTCGTCTCGGGCGGGCATACGCAGCTCGTCGAGGTCGGTGCGGTCGGCGCGTACGGTATCCTGGGAGAATCGGTCGATGATGCGGCGGGGGAGGCATTCGACAAGGTCGCGACTCTGCTCGGGCTCCCGTACCCCGGCGGCCCGGCGCTCGCGGACTTGGCCCGCCGCGGCGACCCTGACCGTTTCCGGTTCCCGCGGCCCATGACGGATCGTCCCGGGCTCGATTTCAGCTTCAGTGGGCTGAAGACGTTCACCCTCAACACGCTGGCCCGCGGGCATCGGGACGAACGCCTCCTGGCCGATGTGGCGCGGGCGTTCGAGGACGCGGTCGTCGATACGCTGGTGATCAAATGCCGCCGCGCCCTGCGGGCGACCGGACTGCCGGCGCTCGTCGTCTCCGGCGGCGTCAGCGCGAACCGGCGGCTTCGCGCGGCGCTCACTGAGATGGCGCGCCGCGAAGGAGCGGCGGTGAGCTATCCGCGTCCTGAGCTGTGCACCGACAACGGAGCGATGATCGCGTACGCGGGGTGCTGTCGGCTCGTCCACGGAGCCCGCGAGCCCCAGCGATTCGGCGCGAGGGCGCGCTGGGCGCTGACGGAGCTGAGTCCGCCCGGAGCCTGATCGGGCGCTCGCGGCTACTTGGCCGCCCGCCGGCCGATCCGGCTTTCGGTGCCGCTGATGAGCCGTTGGATGTTCCCGCGATGGCGCCACAGCAGAAATGACGCGATGACCACGAGTACGGCCAGGTTCGCGGGGCCGGGTGCGAACCACAGTGCGGCGACCGGCGCTCCAATCGCGGCGATCATCGACGCGAGCGAGGAGTAGCGGGTCACCACCGCCACCGCGAGCCAGAGCGCGCACATCACGCTTGCAACCGGCCAGGCCAGCGTGGCGATCGCCCCGAGCGCGGTCGCCATGCCCTTTCCACCCTGAAAGCGGAAGTACAGTGGATAGAGATGGCCGAGAAAGGCGGCGAGCACCGAGAGCGCCACGATAGTCGGTGAGAGCGACAGACTCTTTGCAAGGAGCACGGGAAGGACGCCCTTCAGCACGTCGCCGGCAAGGGCGAGGGCGGCGGGCACGTTGCCACCGATGCGCAGGACGTTGGTCGCGCCGGGGTTGCCGGAGCCCTCGCCGCGAGGATCGGGCAGGCCCATCGCACGGCATACGAGGATCGCCGATGCGATCGATCCGGTGAGATAGGCGGTGAGCACGACGGCGGCGTCGATCATCGCGATATTGGACCGGCGTGCCGGCGCGCCGGTCAAGCGCCCTGCAAGCGCGGTCGGGACCGTTTCACGCTGGTCGGATTGTAGGTCGGATTAGCGCAGCGTAATCCGACATCACATGCGACGCGCACTTCCTGGGCCAGAAACGTCGGATTACGCTGCGCTAATCCGACCTACGGACTGCCGGAGCATCGATGTCCTTCCTCACACCGTAGCGTGAAATGGCCCTGGACATCATCATACGGGCCGTTGCAATTGGTTCCCCGACAAGCTACGGGTTTCAAACCGAGACACTGCCGCATGCGCGCCCGCTGCGGAGCAGGTAGAGTTTCGCGCGGCGGCGGATGGCGCTGCGCGAGGGGTCCGGTGCGCAGGCGCGCAAGCATGCGGGCCAGTGCG
>JAKZYK010000201.1:0-7541 GCA_047514485.1 Gammaproteobacteria bacterium | reverse complement strand
CGGTGCCGCGCAGATTCACCGCCATCACTCGGTCGAATGCATCCTCGGTGATCTCGGTCACCTCCGCGTCGCCGCCCGCGACGCTGATGCCGACATTGTTGTGCAGGATGTCGAGCCGGCCCCACAGCCTCCTGCACTCCTCCACCGCCGCCGCGACCTGCGCTTCGCGGGTCACGTCCGCCTCGAAGGTCGCCGCCTCGCCGCCGTCGCCTGTGATCATCCCGGCCGTCTCCACGGCCGAGACGTGATCGCGATCGACGCACAGCACCCTGGCGCCTTCGCGCGCGAAGAGCAACGCAGTGGCGCGGCCGTTGCCCACGCCCTGGCCCGGACTCTGCCCCGCGCCCATGATGACCACCGTCTTCCCTTCCAATCGCATGGCTCCCTCCCTGTGCCGATTGCCGGATGGCGCGGCGGGCGGCGTCACGCCGGCCCGACGGTCCGCGCCCGGTTGATTGAGATCTCTATTTTCGATGTTTCGTGCCGTTGCGCCAGTGCCGTCACGGCATGCGCTACCATGCGATGAACACTGCGACCGGCCGCGCAAAGTGCGAGCGTATCCGCATCGCGTCGCCGAGACGACAAGGACTCGGTGGCCGCATGTGACCGCATTCGGTACGAGCGAGCATGACGGACGAGACGAAGACCCTGATCGCGTTCGATTTCGGCGAGAAACGGATCGGGACCGCGATCGGACAAACCGTGACCCGCACCGCAACCCCGCTCGAAACGATCCCGGTCCGAGGGGCCAGGCCGGACTGGAACGCCATCGACCGGCTCATCGACGCCTGGAAGCCCGACGCCCTCGTCGTCGGACTGCCGCTCAACATGGACGGGACCGAGCAGTGGATTACCGCCCGTGCGCGCCGATTCGCGAACCGGCTTCACGGGCGTTCGGGGCTGCCGGTCCACCTCGCCGACGAGCGGCTCTCCACCCGGGAAGCATGGACCCGCCTCATCGAGAGCGGCTCGCGCCGTGACGGCCCCGATCCGGTGGCGGCGCAGATCATTCTGGAGGGATGGTTCGCCGAGAGCGACCGATCCGAAGGATAGATCGGAGTAAATACTTACCGCTCTCAAGCCACAGTATTGCGCTCGACGAATGGCTCGGCATACGCGGCAACGCGCTCCGCGGCGTCCGGCGCATGGCAATCGACGCGAACCGCGCTCCGATCCGAGCGCAGCCACGTGAGCTGGCGCCGGGCGAGCTGGCGTGTCGCGGCAATCGCCCGCGCCGTCATCTCCTCGTGCGAGCACCGTCCCGCGAGATACGTCCACACCTGCCGGTAGCCGACCAGACGCATGGAGGCGCTGCGCTCGGTCAGACGCCAGCGCCGTTTCAGAGCGAGGACCTCGTCGATCAGCCCGGCGTCGAGCATCCGCATGAACCGGGCCGCGATGTTTCGGTGGAGCGCGGACCGGTCCTCCGGCTCGAGCACGATGCGGCACACCGGCCCCGCGAGGCCGCCGCGTCGGCCGCGGGCGAGCAGCTCCGACATCGGCCGGCCGGTGAGCATATGCACTTCGAGCGCACGCTCGATGCGCTGCGGATCATTCGGATGGATGCGGCCCGCCGACGATGGATCGACGCCGGCAAGCCGCGCATGCATCGCCGGCCAACCCGCGTGGACCGCCTCGCGCTCGATCTCGGCCCGCACCGCCGGATCCGCCGGCGGCAGCACCGCGAGACCGCTCTCCAGAGCTCGGAAGTACAGTCCCGTGCCGCCGGCAAGGAACGGCACCCTGCCCGAGGCTCGAATGTCCGCGATCGCGCGCATGGCGTCGTCGCGGAACTCGCCCGCCGAGTAGCGCTCGCCCGGGTCCCGGATGTCGATGAGCCGATGCGGCGCCCGGGCGAGCAGCTCGCGGCCGGGCTTGCCAGTACCTATGTCCAGATGCCGGAACACCAGCGCCGAGTCGACGCTGACGATCTCGTACGGGCCGCGCTCGGCGAGCGCCGCCGCGATCTCGGTCTTGCCGGCCGCGGTGGGCCCCATCAGAAATATGACAGGGCCCGCGTCGTGATCCGCACCGGCTTCCAGATCGAGGTGGTAGCCCCCGTCATCGCCGGGCTCCGTGCCGGCGGGATCAGGGCTGTGAAACGAAACTTCATTTCCCGTACTCATCTGCATGGCCACATCCGCACGCGCCGCAGTCCGGGGGATTTCCAGAGCCTTACTCTCCCTCGATCGAGTTCTCTTCCCCGTTCATTCGGGTCGTAGACAACAATGTGCTCTACGACAGCCCTCTTGAAATCGAGTCCCCACGCTCTTGACCCGGAAGAGCGCGGCCCCTTGCCGGAGTTGACTGATGTCATGCCAGGCAAGCCGCCTTCGATCATCGCCGCCCCGCCGTGGCGAATACATGGCGCAGCATCGCCTCGTCGACCGCGATCACTGCGGCGCCGAGCCGATCCCCGACCGCAGCGTCGATGATGTCGTCGGCGTCGCCATCGAAGGGGCTCGACCCCGCGAGCGCGGCGAGCATGTCGACGAGAGCCGCCACCAAGCCTGACGTCTTCGCCCAACCGGCGATGGTATCGAGCAGATCTTCCGGTGCGAGTCCGGCGAGACACGCTGGGATCGCCCGAAGCGTGATTGACCCGGGCGCACCGCGGCGGACCTCGATCCCCAGCGACCGGAGCGAGGCGCCCGCTTCGTCCACCGCGTCGGCGGTCGCCTCGGACACCGCCCGCGGGTGCGGTATCAACAGCGGCCGCGATACCGGGGCGTTCTGACGGGTGGATTCGTCGAGCCGATAGCGCACCAGCGCCCGGCGCCCGGCCACGAGATCGATCAGCAGCAGCTTCCCGAGGCCCTCGACGAGCACATGGTCGCCAAGGCGTACCCGGCCGCGCGTTGCGCCAGACCCCAAGGCGCGGGGTCCCGCCGACAGTGCGGCATACGCGGCGAGATGATCGCCGACGCGGGCTTCGCCGGGACGTGTCCCGATCGCTGGATACGACGACCCTGGTGCGCCGGCCCCCGGCGCCGGCGCACCAGCTTGTGGCGGCGGGCCGGCCTCCAACGCCAACTCGGCAGCCCCCGGCAACGGCGGCTCCGAGACGGTGCCGTCGAGCGCCCGCGCGATCGTGTGACGAACGAAATCGTGGACGTGGCGGGGCTCGCGAAAGCGAATTTCGTGCTTGCTCGGATGCACGTTGACGTCGACCGTGGCGGGCTCGATGCCAAGGTGGAGCACGAATGCCGGATACCCCGCGCCCGCGAGCGTGTCGCCGAACCCGACACGAACCGCGTGCCGCACGACGTCGTCACGCACGCTGCGCCCGTTCACGAAGAGAAACTGGAGGTCCGGGCGGGCGCGCGCCGCGCTTGGCGGGGCCAGGAACCCGTGCATCGACAGTCCGCCCGCGTTGAAAGAGATCTCGAGCGCACTCGCCGCGAACTCCTCCCCCAACAGGCGCGAGAGACGGCGCGCGGGCTCCATGCGGCGCGCCGCCTCGATCACCTTCCGGGCATCGTGGTGGAGTGTGAACGAGACGTCGGGACGCGCGAGGGCAAGGCGGCGCACGGTGTCCTCGGCATGCCGGAGCTCGGTGCGGGGGGCGCGCAGGAACTTGCGCCGGGCCGGAACGTTGAAGAACAGATCGCGCACCTCCACCGTGGTCCCGATCTTCGACGCCGCGGGCTCCACCGGCGCGACCACCCCGCCGTCGACGCGCACCCGCGCGCCATTTGCCGCGTCCCGTAGCCGGCTCTCGAGGACAAGCCTCGACACCGAAGCGATGCTGGGCAGCGCTTCTCCGCGAAATCCCATGCTCGCGATGCGATCGAGATCGTCGAGGGTCGCGATCTTGCTGGTCGCATGGCGCGAGAGCGCGAGCACAAGCTCGCCGGAGGGGATCCCGAACCCGTCGTCGCGCACCCGGATCAGGCGGGCCCCGCCCGTTTCGAGCTCGATGTCGATCGTCTTCGCATCCGCATCGAGAGCATTCTCGACGAGCTCCTTGACCACGGACGCGGGGCGCTCCACGACCTCCCCCGCTGCAATCTGATTCGCCAGCACCCCGGAGAGGGTTCTGATCGGAGCCGGCGCCCCGGTCTCACTCATCGAAGTCGATCACTCATCGCAATCAATCACTCCTGATGCCCCCGCGCAGGACCGCCGCCGTCTGAGCGACGTTCACGGCGCTGTTCGGGTGCGCGGTGCCCCGTGCACGCGAGCCCCGCGCAGGCCCCCGCCCAGGCCCGCCCACCCCGGCCCGCCGCCGTCCCGGCGATGTTCACGGAGCCGTTCTTCCTGATGATGTCGGCGCCGGACCGCAGCCTTCACGCGCCTCGAATTCCGTCACCGACTCGACGTGGCTCGTGTGCGGGAACATGTCCACGAGTCCGGTGCGGGCCAGGCGATAGCCGTGCACGTGCACGAGCTTGGCCGCGTCACGCGCCAGGGTGTCGGGATTGCACGAGACGTACACGATACGAGACGGCCGCGCGAGGCGGACGTGCTCGACGACCATCTCGGCCCCGGACCTCGGGGGGTCGATGAGCAGCTTGTCCCATCCGCCGCGCAGCCAGTCCTGCACCGCCGTGTCGTCGCCAAGATCCGCTCGATGGAACGATGCGGACAGCGCGTTGCCGACCGCGTTCGCACGCGCACGCTCGACCATTTCGGCACCCGCCTCCAACCCGGTCACGACCGCCCCGCGGGCGGCGAGCGGCAGGCTGAAGTTGCCGAGCCCGCAATAGGCATCGAGCACTTTCTCCCCCGGCGCGGGAGCGAGCATGGACACCACCCGCTGCACGAGGGCGCGGTTCACCTCGGCATTGACCTGAACGAAGTCGAGCGGCGAGAAGGAGAGGCGGATCGCGCCGCCGTCGAGCGAGTAGTGCAGATCCGCCTGCGGATGGACGAACGGCCGGGCGCTGTCCGTCCCGCCCGGCTGAAGCCAGATCCCGATCCCGTGCAGGACCGCAAACACCTCGATCGCCGCGAGGTCGTCCGCCGAGAGCGGATCCAGATGGCGGATGACGAGGACCGCGGCATCTTCTCCCGTCGCGACCTCGATCTGCGGGATCCTCGCCCTGGCTTCGAGCGAGCCGACGAGCTCGCGCAACGGCATCACGAGCGGACCGATGGGATCCGCGAGCACCTCGCAGTCGGTGATGTCCGCGACCCGGTTGGGAACCCGCTCCCGAAACCCGACCAGTGCCCCGTACCGGCCGGCGACGTAGCGTGCGCCGAGCCGCGCCTTGCGGCGATATCGCCAGGGCGAGCCCGCCAGCGGGGGCATGACCTGCCGGGGAGAGACGTCGCCGACCGTCGAGAGCGCATCGAGCAGCGTCCGCTCCTTGTGGCGCAACTGTGCTTCATAGGACAGATGCTGGAGGCTGCATCCACCGCAGCGCTCGTAGAACCGGCATCTCGGCTCGATCCGGTCGGGGGACGTCTCGATCACCTCCTGCACGACCGCTTCGTCGACGCTCCTGCGCCGCCCGATGCGCCGGCAGACGACTTCTTCGCCCGGCAGCGCGCCATGGACGAACGTCATCTTGTCGTTGGCGCGGCCGATCCCCCGTCCGCTGGCATCGAGGCCGTGAATGCGCACGGTACGGGTTCGATGCGCCGCGCCGCCGGGTGGCTTCAGCATCGCCGTCTCGCGATCAAGACGGCCCCCACGCCTGGAGAAACTCCGTGAGATGGCCGCGCGCGTCGTCGCGCAGTCCGTCACGCACGACATCGCATTCGCGCTCGTATGCGTCCCGCGAGAGCCGCCCGCGCATCAGCTCGTAGCGCAGATAGACGAGAAACGTATTCAGCGCGTCGGTCTCGCAGTACGCGCGAATCCGCTCGATTTCGCCGGCGGCGTATGCGTCCCACACCCCGGAGCCGTCCATCCCCAGCTTCCCCGGGAAGCCCAGCATCTGCGCGATTTCGTCGAGTCGAGCGAACGCGCGGGCTTGATAGCCGGCGAGCACATCCATCAGGTCGGTATGGCGCGCGTGAAACCGGTTGATGTAGTTGTTCCAGCGAAAGCTCTGGTCGTCGTCGCCGGACTCCCAGTAGCGCGGAGCGCTTACCCCGTGCAGCAATGCCCGGTAGTGCAGAACCGGCAGGTCGAAGCCGCCGCCGTTCCACGATACGAGGTTCGGCGAGTACCGCTCGATCCCGTCGAAGAATCTCTTCACGAGCTCACTCTCCGAAGACTCGGGGCCACCGAGAGACCATACCCGGAAGCGTTCTCCGTCCCGCAACACCACCGCGATCGCCACGATCCGGTTCAGGTGGTGGCGCATCAGCTCCGTCCCCGACGCCTGCTGTTGGCGCTGGCGCATGATCCGCGCGACATCGATGTCGCTGAGCCCGTCGAGCGCGAGCAACCGGCGGCCCGAGCCGACGTCGGGCACCGTCTCGATATCGAACGCGAGGACGTTCACTCAAGGCGCTCGATGCGGCGCAAACCGAGGCGACCGGGCAAGCCGGGCCGGTCGGGCAAGCCGAGCCGGTCGGGCAAGCCGAGGCGACCGGGACGCACCGGCGGCATCATGACAGCGCGAAGGCAAGGATCACCGCATCCTCGCGGCCGGTGCGCGCGGGATAGTAGCCGCGGCTGGCCCCGACCTTGGTGAACCCCATGGAGTTGTACAGGCGCCGCGCGGCGGCATTGCTCGGGCGCACCTCCAGGAGCACGGTATCGGTGTGGTGGGAGCGGGCGACTTCGATCAGGAGGGTGAGCAAACGCCGGCCGAGCCCCCGGCGATGCAGCTTCCTGCGAACGCAGAGGTTGAGCAGGCGTGACTTGCCGGCGGCGATCTGCAGCATCCCGTACGCGTTCACCGCACCATCCGATTCAAGCACCCGGCAACTGTAACCGACTCGGAGGCAGTCCCGGAAAATCTCCCTCGACCATGGAAAATCATATGCTTCGCGCTCGATGGACAGGACTTCGTCGAGGTCCGCCTCCCGCATCGGGCGAAACGTGATATCGGGGAGATCGCGGGCAACGGCGTTCATGGGACGCTCGCCGTGTCATCGGAGAGCATCGAACGCAACCGCACCAGATCGTCCCATGCCTTGCGCTTCTCCAGAGGACTGCGCAGGAAGTAGGCCGGGTGGTACATCACCAGTACCGGGAGGCGATCTTCTCCGTACCGGTACGTGCGCCCGCGAAGGTGTCCGATCGACTTCATCGTCGATAGCAGCGATTGGGCCGCTACCCTGCCGGCGGCGACCAGCAGGCGCGGAGATACCGCTTCGATCTGACGCTTGAGGTAGCCCGAGCAGGCGGTGATCTCGTCCGCATGAGGATCGCGGTTGCGCGGCGGCCGGCACTTGACGATGTTCGCGATATAGACGTCGCCGCGCCCCAGATCAATGGCGGCCAGCATCGCGTCGAGCAGCTTGCCGGCACGGCCGACGAACGGCTCGCCGCGGGCGTCTTCCTCCGCGCCCGGAGCCTCTCCGATGAACATGCACGCCGCGTCCGGCCGGCCCACGCCGAACACGGTATGCGTGCGCGTGCGATGCAGCACGCACTTCCGGCACGCACGTACTTGCGCATCGATCGCCTCCAGCACCTG
>JAKZYK010000200.1:0-3137 GCA_047514485.1 Gammaproteobacteria bacterium | reverse complement strand
CGCTCGATCCGCACCGTGTTCCCGTTTGTGCCGGGGTTCTCGGACACGAACTCGACGTCGATCTCCTCGGTGCGGCCGATCGCCCGCGCCACTGCCGCGGTGGCCCGGCGAAGCTCGTCGAGGCTCTCGTTCGTCCGGCTCGCGCCGTGCTTCAGGAGTGTTGCCATCGCCTATGCCGCGTGCCGCGTGCGGCGCGCCTCGAAGCTCGCAAGGAGGTCACCTGCCGTAGCGAGGGTGCCCTGAGAGGTTCGCAGCAGATGTGTGGTTCTTTCACGAGCCTTCAGGTCAGGGTGACGTGGACGCCGGTCTCCGGCAGCTCGGTACCGAAGCAGCGCTGGTAGTACTCGGCGACGGTCGGGCGTTCGACCTCGTCGCACTTGTTGAGGAACGTGAGCCGGAACGCGAACCCGAGGTCGTCGAAGATCCTCGCGTTTTGCGCCCAGGTGATCACGGTACGCGGGCTCATCACCGTCGACACATCGCCGGCGATGAAGCCCGACCGGGTGAGATCGGCGAGGGTCACCATCGCGGCGATCGTCCGGCGGCCCTCCTCGTTGCCGTACTCCGGGGCCTTCGCGAGCACGATCTCGCACTCGGCTTCATGGCTGAGGTAGTTCAAGGTTGCGACGAGGCTCCAGCGGTCCATCTGGCCCTGGTTGATCTGCTGGGTGCCGTGGTAGAGCCCGGTGGTATCGCCGAGGCCGACGGTGTTCGACGTCGCGAAGAGCCGGAATGCCTGATGGGGATGCAGGACCCGCGACTGATCGAGGAGCGTGAGCCGGCTCTCCGCCTCCAGCACGCGCTGAATGACGAACATCACGTCGGGTCGGCCGGCGTCGTATTCGTCGAACACCAGAGCGCACGCACGCTGATACGTCCAGGGCAGGATCCCCTCGCGAAACTCCGTGACCTGCTGTCCGTCGCGGAGCACGATGGCGTCCTTGCCGACGAGGTCGATGCGGCTGATGTGGCTGTCGAGGTTGATCCGGATGCATGGCCAGTTGAGCCGGGCCGCGACCTGCTCGATGTGCGTCGACTTGCCGGTGCCGTGGTAGCCCTGGATCAGCACCCGCCGGTTGTGGGCGAAGCCCGCGAGGATCGCCAGCGTCGTGTTCCGGTCGAAGCGGTAGGCGTCGTCGACGTTCGGCACGTGCTCGCTGCGTTCGCTGAACGCCGGCACGTCCAGCTCGCAGTCGAACCCGAAGGTTTGCCGCACCGAGATTCTGATGTCCGGCTGGTGAAGAGGTTGAGGTAACGGTTCGGAGGGCATCGTCGGGGCCATGGATCGAGTTCGCTCGTTCGGTTGGATACGGGAATCGTCGGGATCGCCGGAAGTCCAAAGAAGTCGGGCCAGAGACACCCGCGATACGCCGATGCGATCGCGCCGTCACTGACCCTGTCGTGTCTATCGCTCCTCGCGGTGCGCGAGATGGTACCGAAACCTACACGATCCGCTTCCCGAGCCGCAACTCGGAACCTATCATGATGCTCCTCGCTGAATGACCACGAATGGATCGGCAACGTTGATGGATGCTCTGTCGTCGGCGTGGCGTGCGCCGGCCAGCGCCGTGGGATGGTGGCTGATCGCGTGCGCGGCGCTGGTCTACGCGATGGTCGTCGTGGGAGGGGTGACCCGGCTGACCGGCTCGGGGCTGTCCATGGTTCGGTGGCACCCGGTCTCGGGGGTCCTGCCGCCGGCCGGCGAGGATGCGTGGCAGCGTGAGTTCGATGCCTACCGCGCATCGCCCGAGTATCGACTGGTCAACCGCGGGATGTCCCTCGCGCAGTTCAAGCGTATTTTCCGGATGGAGTACGCCCATCGCATGCTCGGGCGCGGGGTCGGCATCGCGTTCCTGGTCCCGTTCCTCGTATTTCTCGCAATGCGTGCTATCCCCCGGGGGATAGTCCTGCGGCTCGCCGGCGTGTTCGTCCTCGGCGGCGCGCAGGGCGTGCTCGGGTGGTACATGGTCAAGAGCGGACTCATCGACGAGCCCCGGGTGAGTCAGTATCGGCTCGCGGCCCATCTCTCGTTCGCGGTCTTGATCTACGTCTATCTTCTCCACGTCGCGCTGCACATGCTCGAAACCGGAGGGTCGAAGCGGCGCGACGCCGCGGGCATTGCGAGATGGCTGACCCTCGCGGCGGGGGTGTCGGTCTTCGTCACCCTCGTCATGGGCGCGTTCGTCGCCGGACTGAAGGCCGGTCAGGTCTATCCGACGTTTCCGAAGATGGGCGGATTCTGGGCGCCGCCCGGGATGTTCGAGGCTTCGCCCTGGTGGAGGAACTTCTTCGAGAACCCCGTCACGGCGCAGTTCACGCATCGGGTGCTCGCGTTTGCGAGCTGTCTCATGGTGGTCGCCGCCTGGGGAGCGAGTCTCAGGGCCGGGGTCTCGCGTCGAGCCCGCCTCTGGGCCAATGCGAGCCTCGTCGCTGTCGCCGCGCAGGCCGCGCTCGGCGTCTCCACCGTGCTGCTCCACGTGCCGGTCCCGCTGGCCGCCGGCCACCAGGCAGGCGCGATCGCGCTGCTGACGTGCCTGGTGGGGTTGTATCACAGCACTCGTCCGCCGAGACTTGGCTCTTCTCCGTTGATACGACACGTCTAGTCGTCGTACCGCCAATGAAACGCCGTGAACTGCTCATCCTCCGCCACGCGAAGTCCGCATGGGACACTGATTCGCCTGCCGATTTCGATCGTCCGCTGGGGCTGCGCGGACTCAGGGCCTCGAAACGAATGGGCCGATACCTCGTGGAGACAGGGCTGCTGCCGGACGCAATCGTCTGCTCCAGCGCGACGCGCGCGGTCCAGACGATCCACGGCGTCGCGCGGGCGGCTCGTCTCACGCTCGAGACGGTGCGTTTCGAGGGTGCGATCTACGAGGCGGATCTCTCGGCACTCCTCGACGTGCTCGGCGAGTGCGATCCCGATGCGCACCGCACGATGATCGTCGGACACAATCCCGGGCTCGAGTACCTGCTCGATCACCTCGCGGGCGGTGTCCCGGTGCCGGGCGATGGAAAGCTGCTGCCTACCGCTGCACTTGCTCGAGTCAAGCTCCCGGGTGACTGGCGCCGGCTCGAGCGCGGCCAGGGCGAGCTTGTCGGCCTTACCCGAGTGCGCGATCTCGACGACTGATCGC
>JAKZYK010000199.1:0-2966 GCA_047514485.1 Gammaproteobacteria bacterium | reverse complement strand
GTGCGCCGCTGGCTCGACGAACCCCGGTTCCGCCCCCGGCTCTGCGGTGCGCGCCCCAGCAAGCTCGACCCGTACAAGGCCCATAAACGCTCGATCGGGCAGCAGGGCCATTTCACGCTGGCTGGGCAAGGGATTGGCCGGCTCTCTCCCCTCTCCCCCCGGGTGAGGGGCCGGGGGTGAGGGGCTGATGTCGAGGAATTTCGCTACAGGCAGGCCGATACCCACCCTTCCCTCACCCCAAACCCCTCTCCCGGGGGGAGAGGGACTTTCTCTCACTCCAGCGTGAACCGACCCTGATCGGGATGGCGCGAGGCGTTGCCCTCGATCTCCGACACGGCTATTCTTCTCGCGATCAAGCTCCGAATCATTGGGGCACGAATCACGACTCCAACCAGGATGCGAGGCAGATGGATATTCAGACCGAACGGGCAAACGGAACGTTGATTGCAAAGGCGGAGGGCCGCATCGACGGTGTGAACGCACGCGATTTCGAGGAAGCGCTGAAGGCCGCGATCAGCACCGACGACAGTACCGTCGTCATGGACCTCGAGGGTCTCTCCTACATCAGCAGCGCGGGCCTTCGGGTCATCCTGCTGATCGCCAAGACCCTGCGAAAGCGGAACGCGGATCTCATACTCTGCTCGCTCTCCGATCCCATTCGGGAAGTCTTCGAGATCAGCGGCTTCGACAAGATCATCCCGGTCCACGCCTCTCGGGAACAGGCGCTCGCGTCGGTCGGCGGCTAGGCCTGCCCTGTCCCCACATCTCGTGCTGGACAATACCCGCACCGCTCTGGCGTTTCTCGACAATCCGGTGACCGAAGGGTGGCCATAAGGTCGGTGTGGAATCCGTCGGGCTCTGGATGTTCTCGCGTCGGATGTCGTGGCCAGATACTACACAGAAGACCACGAGAGGTACGGAGACAGGACTACGCAGATCATTGACCCCATACGGAGCGATTGGCTGCGAGGCCTGCCTGAGCGAGAGTAACTCACGTTGTCCAGCGGCCACCCGTATTGCCAAGCGCCGCGCAACTTGTCGAGACCTTGGCCTACCCGCTTGCTCGGACCCTCCCGCCGGACAAGCGCATGGAGGGAACACTCGGCATCGACGACCTCATCGCCGCCCGCAGGATGTCTCGGCCGAGGCTGCCCCGTCTCCACCTATTCGTGCTGAACAATACCCGCTTCTCCACGCCGCTTCTCTGCAATCCGATAGCCGAGCGTCGCGAGGGACATGCGCTCGTACCCGCGCCACATGATCTGGTGTCCGGGCGGCGGGTCATGCTTGCGATTCTGGTACCCGCCGAGCAGGGCGACGAGCAGCACCGCACCGGCGAGGTTGCGCGGTGCGGGCAACGCGGCGTCGGCGGCGTAATCGGTGAGGAATCGCAGCTCGATGTCGCTGAACAGCAGCTCGGCGTCGCACTCGGGGACCTCGCGCCCGAGCAGCGTCATGAGCATGAGGCGCCACGCGATGACGGCCTGGATGGTCAGCGCGCGCTCGAGCCGCTCGGCGCTGTGAAAGCCGAGATGCTCGGCCCGGCATCCCGACTTCAGCACCCGGAAGAAGTCCTCCACGCGCCAGCGCCGCAGATAGTGCCCGATGGTCTCGAGGGCGGCCTCAATGCTCTCGACGCGCACGCTGGTGAGCAGGAACCATTCGAGCGGCTTCTCGCCTTCGGGCGGGGCGGTCTCGCGCACATGCACCGCCCACAGCGTCACCGGCGCGAGCCCTTCGATGGTGGACGGCAGGGTCAACTCGCGATAGTGGACCTCGGCTCTGGCGAGGCGGGCGGTGCGCGCAGGGCGAGCCGGTGTGCGGCTGGACTTGGGCCGCTCGCTCACCCGCGCGATGTCAATCTCCACATGGCCGTCGGCGGGGGCGTTGCGCAGCGCCGCGAACAGCTTCGGGAGGCCTCGGCCCAGACGCCGGTTGTGCTTCGCGCGCACCAGCACATCGACCCGGCCGATGCGGCGCTGTGCGTCGAACAGCTCGAAGAAGTCCGCCTCGCGGTCCATGACGCTGATGACTCGGGTCTTGCGCGACAGGGGCGAGGCGGCCTGGGCCACATCGTGCAGACCGTCGAGCCAGCGCCGGGTCTTGCGGGCCGAGTCGTCGGCATCCGGTTCGGTATCGGTGGGGTCGGAGGGCGCCTCGTCGCTCTCCCCCGGGTCTTGCTCGGGAGAGTCCTCGCCGGGCGGTGGCTCATCGAACCCGCAGCGCAGCACCCCCAGGGGCAGCCCTGCGCCGCTCACCGCGAGCGTCAGATGCAGGTGCAGGCCCAGCGTCTTCGCCGAGGTCTGGTTGCGCCCGATGATGCTCAGGCCCTCGCAGCCGGGACGCGTCGCGAAGCTCAAGTCCGTCCCGTCCTGGATGCACAGCACGGTGTCGTGCGCGCGCATGCGCTCGATGGTGCGCGCTCGATGCGGCGCCACGATGTGCTCGGGCGTGACCTGCGACTCGTCGGGGTGGTCAATCAGGCGGTAGTAGCCCTTCATCGCCGCGCGGTCCGGGGCGCCGGTGAACGCATGGCCCGGACACGATGCGAGCACTGTGGCGCTTCGCACCAGCCGTGCCGACAAGCGCTTGTCTCCCAACGGGGCGCCTCCAAGCTCGTTTGCCGCCCATTGTGTACTGTCCAGGCCTTCGCCGGGACCGAGCGACGGCGCCGCCTCGACCCGTGCCACGCCCAAGGTGCGCCGCCAGTGCGCAGCGAACTCGTACATGTAGACCGACTTCACCGTGCGGGTCCCGTCATGGGCGCGGTCGCAGCGCCCACGTCCCGCGGTGGGGCCGACGCACACGAAGTTCGCCGCCCGGAAGCTCGCTCCTTCGTGCGCGGGCGCGACGAAGGTTTCCACCAGCCACGGGCGGTAGCGATAGCGGACCTCGAAGTCCGCCTCCACCCGGCGCAGCACCCGCCCCAGCACATGGCTGGCCAGATGGCGGCACTGCACCGCGGG
>JAKZYK010000198.1:0-3739 GCA_047514485.1 Gammaproteobacteria bacterium | reverse complement strand
GGCGGAGCAGGAAGGGCATCCGCCCGGCACCGTGTTTCTCGGCCTCGCGCACCGCGACCGCGCCGAGGCGTTGCGGGTGCGCCTGCCCGGAGACCGCCGCCGCGTTCGCGAGTACGCGGTGATCAGCGTGCTGAACCTGCTGCGGCTTCGTATCTCGGGGTCTTCAAGGAGCCCCGAACTCAGATAGGCGACGCATGCGCCGCCCCTGCTGGCTGACCCGCCCCACCCCGAGCACTGGGCGCATCTGGGCGAGCCTGATTAGCGGTGTCAACGATGAATCACCGGATTTTGATCGATCCCAAGAGGCACGGCACTTGACCGAGACGGCGAGCCCGCCACCGAGCTCCGACAGGTGATCTTGCGCTGGCGCGCTGAAGAGGCATCCGCCAGTGAGGCGGCGTATCCGAATGGCGAAATCGGGGACGGCGCTTCGCCGCGCACCGATGGACGTTTATACTCCGGCCATGCGCCAAGCCCCGCCATCTTCCCGGTCCTCCCGATCCGGGCTTTTCGAGCGCCGCAGGATGCTGCGCCTCGCATTCGCGCTGCCGTGGGCGGTGATCGTCGCGGGTTGCGGGCAGAAGGGGCCGCTGTACCACCCGCCGGAGCCCGACGTGGAGCCCGGCGAGGAGAGGGGCGACGAGAAGGGCGAGGAGAAGGAAGACGACAAGACGAGCGTGGCGCCACCGGCTCCGGGTGCGCGCCTCGCATAGCGCCCCTCGTCGATCCCTGTCCGTTTGCCATCCCTGTCCGCTTCTCGGTCTGGCCCGATGCATCCATCGAGCACCTGTATGGCTTTGCAGCAATTCCCACCAAGCCCGAGATAGCCCGTGACATCCCTCCGATTGGATGTCCGGGAGACTGGGATTGCCGCGAAATCGCATTGCGAAATGGTTTCTCAGGCCGTTAGCGGCAATTGCTGATGGTTTTGCCTCGGACCGGTGGGCATACGCCGGGCAAGCACCGCGGGATGAGGTGCGATGGAAGCGCCGCTCGAGGACACCGGCATGAACTCTGAGTGCACCGATCCGGCGCTGGGCCCGAACAACGGCGGGAGCGCTCCATCGTGTGCCGGGTCCGCCGTTGAAGGCGTGGAGCTCGAACGGATCGCGCACGACGTCGGGACACCCTGCTTCGTCTACTCGCGGGCCGCGATCGAGCAAGCCTGGCTCGAGTACGACCGAGCGCTTGCCGGTATCGAGCACGAGGTCTGCTACTCGGTCAAGGCGAACTCGAACCTCGCGGTCATCGACGTGCTCGGACGACTGGGCGCAGGGTTCGACATCGTCTCGGCCGGTGAGCTCGAGCGCGTGCTCGCCGCACGGGTTCCCGCGTCTCGTATCGTCTTCTCCGGCGTCGGGAAGCGCGCCCCCGAGATGGCGGTGGCGCTCGAAGCCGGGGTCGGCTGCTTCAACGTGGAATCGGCGCAGGAGCTCCGTCGGCTGGCCACACTCGCCGCGGCGGCCGGGAGACAGGCGCCGGTGTCGCTGCGCGTCAACCCCGATGTCGACGCGCTCACCCATCCTTACATCACGACAGGCCTGCGCGAGAACAAGTTCGGAATACCGATCGACGAAGCCCCGGGGCTGTACGCCGAAGCGGCAGCGAACGCATCGCTCGTGGTCCGTGGCGTCGATTGCCACATCGGTTCGCAGCTTGCGAGCCTTGCGCCCTACCTCGGTGCGCTCGATCGCATGCTCGTACTCGTCGACTCGCTCAGGCGAGAGGGGATCCGCCTGACCCATTTCAACATCGGCGGCGGACTCGGTATCCGCTACCGCGACGAATCGCCGCCGCCGCCAGCCGATCTCGCCCGTGCGCTCGTCGAGCGGCTCGCCGGCCGGGACCTCGTGCTGGTACTCGAGCCGGGCCGTTCCATCGTGGGCAACGCCGGGGTACTGCTGACCCGGGTCGAGTACCTCAAACGCAACGGGGAGAAGCGGTTCGCGGTCGTCGACGCGGCGATGAACGATCTGATCCGACCGGCCCTCTACGACGGATGGCATGACATCGTCGCGGTGGAGCCGCGCGAGGGCGCTCCGGAGCCTTACGAGATTGTCGGGCCGATCTGCGAGTCGGGCGATTTTCTCGGGCGCGCACGTCGGCTGGTGCTGGCGCCCGGCGATCTGCTCGCGGTGCAGTCGGCCGGAGCTTACGGGTTCGTGATGAGCTCGAACTACAACACGCGCCCGCGCGCCGCGGAGGTCATGGTCGACGGCGACCGCTACCACGTAGTGCGGCAGCGCGAGCAGGTACGCGATCTCTTCGCCGGTGAGTCGGTGCTGCCCGCCGGTCCTGCATCGGCGTAAGATCCGGGCATGGAACAACCACGCAAGGCCGTCGCACTGATCTCCGGCGGGCTCGACTCGATGCTCGCGGCGAAGGTCGTGCTCGATCAGGGGGTGCGGGTCGAGGGGCTCAATTTCTTCACCGGCTTCTGCGTCGAGGGCCACACCCACGCCATCCGCAAACAGGATCGGGCCAAACCCAAACGCAACAACGCGCTATGGGTGGCGGAGCAGCTCGGCATCAAGCTGCACTTCGTCGACGTGGTCGAGGAGTACAAGTCGGTGGTGCTCAACCCCAAGCACGGCTATGGCGCGAACCTCAACCCGTGCCTCGACTGCAAGAGCTTCATGGTGGGACGCGCGAACGACTGGATGCAGGAGCGCGGCTTCGACTTCATCGTGACCGGGGAGGTGGTCGGACAGCGGCCCATGTCGCAGCGCCGGGACACGATGCCGATCGTGGCCCGGGAATCGGGAGCGGGGGACAGGCTCCTTCGGCCCTTGTGCGCGAGACGGCTCGATCCGACGTTGCCCGAGCGCGAGGGCTGGATCGATCGCGAACGCCTGCACGATTTTCATGGTCGTTCGCGCAAGCCCCAGATGGCGCTCGCCGCGCATTTCGGCTTCACCGACTATGCCCAGCCCGCCGGCGGCTGCTGCTTCCTCACCAATCGCCAATACGCCTCGAAGCTCGCCGATCTCTGGGATAGTCGGGGCCGGCGCGACTACGACCTCGACGACATCATGCTGCTCAAGGTCGGTCGGCACCTGCGCCCGCGGCCTCACTTCAAGGTCATCGTCGCTCGGGAAGAGGGCGAGAACCGTTATCTGAACGGTTATCGGAAGCGGTTCACCCACCTGCGCACCGTGAGCCATGAGGGTCCGCTCACCCTGGTGGACGGCGCCCACGGCGAGGAGGATCTGCTCCTCACCGCGCGCATGACGGCCCGCTTCAGCCAGGGGCGCGATGCCCGGCAGGTCACGGTCGAGATCGTCGAGCACGACGGGGAGAGCCGCACCGTCGATGTCGTGCCCCTGCACTCGGACGAGATCCCGTCATCCTGGTACATCTGAGCCCTCATGGTGTCGGGCCACCGTGCCGGCGCGCAAGGAACGTGAATCTTGTCGCCGTGTCACACGCCCATTGGTGCGTTGCCATCCCACGATACAGGAATCGGTGGGTGACCGGATGCGCCGAGTAAGCTCTGGGCCCGGGGATACCTGATCCGGGGTTCTCACCGGGCCGCGAAGCGCGGGCGCAGAATCGGCCCCCAGGCGTTCGACTGCGCGGCGCCCGACGAGGCATGCACCTGCTCGAGGGCGTTGCGAGCGACCGGCCCGTTCTCCGACCGGATTACGCAGCGACCTTTGCCCGCGTCAGATCGCCACCCGGAATCCGCAGTGGTTCGTGGTGCTCTCGGGCGTATTGGAGCTGCGTGCGGCGACGCGGT
>JAKZYK010000197.1:0-2608 GCA_047514485.1 Gammaproteobacteria bacterium | reverse complement strand
CCGCCGCGGCTCCCCTCGAACCGCGACCCTGCGATGTCGCCCACAACTGCGCCCCACATCGGGTGTTGCCTCCGAGCATCCACGCCTGCTGCTCGTCAGTGTGGCAGATTTGGCCTTGGCTCTGACACCTGCTCGTGGGTGGTTGTATCCGACTCCGCTTGGATTGCGTCAGTCGGCAGAGACCTGCGCTGGCGGATTGTCGTCCTCCGTACTCGGTGCCGCGTCTTCGGCGCGCGTGGCTACTCGCGAATCGTGAAGTGCGCCCGCGAATCGCGAATCGCATCGGCGGCGCCGCTTGCGAAAAAGTCTTGAGTTTCACGAATTTGTGCTTGCCCACCGCTATCCGACGCCCCCAGGATTTGCGTCGTGCCGGGTCCCATCCCATCGTCGGCATCATCCACACCAGGAGCTACCGCCATGCTTCACCGACTGCTCATCACTGCTGCTTTGACCGGAATAGTCGCCATCCCGGTGCTCGCCGCCGATCTGTCCATCGAGGTGCGCGGCGTGCGCTCTGCCGACGGCCGCGTCTACGTCGCCGTCCACGGGCCGGAGTCGAAGGACACGTTTCCGTCCGGGGACACCGTGTCCGGGCTCCGTGAGCCCGCACGCATCGGGACGCTCCGTTTCGTCGTGAACGGCCTTCCCGCGGGGCGCTACGCGGTGAAGGCGTTCCATGACGAGAATGACAACGGTGAGCTCGATACCAACTTGGTCGGCATTCCTTCGGAGGGCTACGGCTTCGCCAACGACCCGAGTACCACGTTCGGACCTCCGGACTTCGAGGAAGCGGCCGTGACGGTGGGTGAGACCTCTGCAATCGCCGTCCTGACGATGAGCTATTAGGAGCCATCCCATGGACACACGAACCTGGACCCGCCGGCGTTTCCTGCACACGGCGGGACTCGCGGGCCTCGCCCCGCTCGCAATCCCGCGTATCGCCGTCGGTGCCGGCGACTGGTCGCACGATTTCGCCCGTGCGCTCGAGGCGAACCCGGCGCTCCTAGGCTGGCGCAGCGTCGAGACCGACCAGCTCCGGTGCGATGCGCGCATCGAGGGGCGTCTGCCTCCCGAGCTGCAAGGAACCTTCTACCGCAACGGACCTGCGGTGCACGAACGCTTCGGACTTCGGTACCGGCACCTGTTCGACGGCGACGGCATGGTGCAGGCGTTCCGGTTCGACGGGCGCGGCATCACGCACCGCGCCCGCGTGCTCGCGACGCCCAAGCTCGTGCGCGAAACCGAAGCGGGTCGCCGGCTCTTCTCGGGCTTCGCGACCCCGGTCGAGGATGGCGCCCCGGTGCGCCGCCCCGACGACATCAATACCGCGAACATCTCCGTGCTCGACCATCACGGCGAGCTGCTCGCCCTGTGGGAAGGGGGCTCTGCGAGCGTGCTCGATCGCGAGAACCTCCAATGGAAAGGCTTCAAGGTCTGGGGCGAGGGACTCGAGGGCCTGCCGTTCACCGCGCACCCGAAGGTCGCGCCCGACGGGACGCTCTGGGCCTTCGGCTACAGCTTGGTGCCGGTCCAAGCGCTCGTGCTCTATCACATCGCCGCCGACGGTACGGTGCTCAAGGCGCAGGCTCTCGACCCCGGACCCCTCGGCATGGTGCACGACTTCGTCGTCACCGCCCGGCACTTGGTCATCGTCATCCCGCCGCTCGTCTACGAGCCTTCGCACGAGGGCGAGCTGCTCGATGCGCTCGCATGGCGCCCCGACATGGGCACCCGCGTGCTCGTCGTCGAGAAGGACGATTTCAGCGCCCGGCGCTGGGTGCAGCTCCCGGCGGCGTTTGGGTTTCATCACGGGAACGGCTGGGAGGATGCGGGCGGTGTCATTCGCTACGACCACTGCGTAGCAGACGATGCGGCGCTCATGACCGGGACCATGCGCGGCCTCATGCGCGGGGTATTCGAGCGCGAGTCCCCGGAACGCTACACCCGATTCACCCTGTACCCGGACGGGCGCGCGGACGTCGAGGGGACGAACGAGGAGGCGGAGTTCCCCCGCATTGCCCCTGCGGTGACGGGGCGGCGCAATCGCTACGTCTACACGATTGGCGTCTCCTCGCAGGGCCTGAGCGGATGGCGCTTGCGCCGTGTCGTCAAGCGCGACCTCGAGTCCGGGACCACGGAGTCGTTCGACTACGGGCCGGGAGTGATTGCCGAGGAGCACGTGTTCGCTCCGAAGCGCGCTCCGCAAAGCGAGGACGATGGGTGGCTCGTGGGTGTGTTTCTGGACTACGTGCGGGGGTTGACCGGCATCGCGGTCTTCGATGCCCGGCACGTGGCCGACGGTCCGGTGGCGCGTGCGTGGCTCGAGTACCCGCTTCCGCTTGCCTTCCACGGCGAGTTCTCGTCGGCATGACATGGAGCCCAGCCGCCCCATTCATCGATCTTTTCGGTCTCCCCGGTTCGTCTACCGGTCGCGTCGACATAGTCCCCGGGGTGTTGTCGGACCCGTGAAAGATTCGCTGCACCCGAATCGACGGCGCGCCATCCGTCCATGATCGTCGTGCCGGGAAGCCGCGTGATTGCGAGAGTGAACGTGCAGGAGCGGCCTGTCATTCGCGAATTCACTTTCGTCGCATGCGCCTTCGTGCAC
>JAKZYK010000196.1:0-2584 GCA_047514485.1 Gammaproteobacteria bacterium | reverse complement strand
TCCAGGGTCTTCCCCACGCCATCGATGACACCCTGGCGCTCCTCGTCGCGGGCATGTTCGAGCAGATACGCAAAGGTGCGGGGCAGAATGGCCTTCTCGCCCCGTCCCACGCCGTGCTCCACCGGATCGAAGTTTTCGAGGATCCCGTCCATGAAGCTCCGAGACAGTGCGACGAGGTCCGAAACATCCAGGGTCTGCGGCGGATCGTAGGGCTCGAACTCGGTGTCCTGGCCGGGGATCGCAATCCCCTGCTCGATGGTCGTCCTGATGTCGCCGAGCACGTCGATGAACTGGTCGCCGTAGAGCGTTCCCGAGTACTTGAAGTGCACCTTGCCGTCCGGCCTGAGAAAAACAGCGAAGGGAAGACCGCTCGCCCGGTACTTCACGTAGGCGGCGTTGTGGATGTCGGCGTCGATGAAGACGTTGACGAAATTCTGATTGAGGTAGGTGTAGACCTCTTCCCGGACGAGGGTCCGTTCGGCGAACTTGTGGCACCAATGGCACCACTCGGCCGAGAACAACAGGAAGAACGGCCGGTGATGTCGTCGGTTGCGCTCGATGACGTCATCGGCGTAATCCACGAAGTCGACGCGGGATTCGTGGTGCTCGTAGGCAAGCGCGGGGATGGCCGTCGCAGCCCACAGCACGGCGCTCACCAGGAGAGGGATGCAGGCCCGCAAGCACACCGGATACGTCATCGCTATCGACGCGCCAGGAGTTCCAGGACCTTTCCGCGCAGCGACTCGTTCCCTTCGTCGTTTCCGACCCGGTCCACCAGCACACCATCCCGGTCGAGCAGCAGGATGGTGTCGGGATGGGAAATCGTGTAGCCGAGGGCGGACTCCGGAGACTGCCTGCGCTCGTAGGTGACACCGTACCGGGCCGTCAACTCGTCGATTGTACCCTTCGACCCGGTGAGGCCGATGATGCCCGGGTGGAAGAACCCCGCGTACTGGTGCATCCGCTCGGCTGTGTCGCGTCCGGGGTCCAGGGTGATGAACAGCGCGCCGACATCCTGCGCCTGCTCGGCGCCGAGGGACGAGAGACAGGCGCCGATCTTCGCAAGGGACAACGGACAGACGTCGGGACACGACGTGTAGCCGAAGAACAGCATGACCACCTTGCCCTCGAGGTCACCGAGACTGATCGATCCGCGCGTCGAGTCGAGCGTGAATTCTCCGCCGGACGGCGCGGGCGGATCGCCGGCACCGGCCGGGGGAATCCAGGCCAGCAGCACCGCGGCCACCAGCGCGGTGCCGAGGCTAGAAAAACATCTCTTCCAGAACATCCGTCATGTCCCCTTCCAGCTCCATCGCGATCGCCGCGAGCGGCGGGGAGTTGAACTGCCGGGCAAAGGCGCTCGGCTTGAGGTATGAGATGAACGCGAGGTCGGAGCCTGATTTCTGGTACACGATGAAGCGCAACGGCATGAATACTCCCGCCAGAAGCTCCTTCGAAATAAGCTCCACGCAACTGCCGAGGTTGCAGAACTCGACGATCTTGTAGCGTTCGAACGGAATCGCGAAGGCGAGTTCTCTCTCGGTCTGCTCGAAGACGTTGTCGATGTCGTAGATCCGGGTCACCCGGTAGTTGTGGACCTCGATCTCCTTGGTGAGATCGTCGAGCAGCGACTCGAAGCTCTCGGGTTCGAAGGACCTGGTAGTGATGTCATCGCCGACGTTGATGGTCCCACCCCCGAGCGTTCTCGGCGGGATTCGAGAGTCCCGGCCATCGCGCCGCTACTGCGGCGCCTTGAAGGTCTTGATGTAGTTCACCAGATCCCAGCGCTCGTTCTCGGAAAGCACCAGTCCCCACGGTGGCATGTCGGTGCGCCCGTTGGAGATGATCGAGAACAGGTATCCGTCGGCCGCATCGCCCGCACTGCCCCATACCCAGAGCTTGCGTGGATCGGAGTCGATGCCTTGGACGGAGGGTCCGGTGCCGTCGCCGTCCGCGCCGTGGCACTTCGCGCAACTCTTCGCGTAGAGACCCTCGCCTCGGGCCAGCGATTCGCCCGTGGCCTCGACCGGATTGGTGATCGCAGGCGCCTCGGCGGCGGGATCTCCCAGCGCGCCGTCGGCCGCGGTCTCCTCGGCCAGCAACGCCACGCTGAGCGCAGGTGGTCCTGTGTGTACCTTGAACGTCCGCCCGGTCGGATCCTCGGTGCTGTCGATGACGGCGGCGATCTCGGCACGGGTCAGCGCGCCTTCCTCGAACTCGACTCGCACCACCGGCCAGCCGCTCTCGGTGTCGCGCATCCGGTACCCGACCACCTCTACGGCCAACTGCTCCTCGAGAGCGGCGGTGAGCGCCTTCGGACTCGCCGGCGAGATCAGGCCTTCGACCTCGAATTCCTCGGCGACGGCAGCGGCGTGAGAGACGCCGCCGGCCGCGAACCAGAGCCCCAGGACCAACAGAACCGCCGATGCTGCGTTGCGCATACGTGCCTCTCGCTATGCCTTGAGCTTCAGGTCCTTCGCGGACTCCCACCGCTCGCCCTCGTTGTCGACGAACACGACCTTCACCGGCGCTTCCTTCACCGCCTTGAGCTTGAAGGTGAACAGCGGGTCGTCGGCAATGCCCG
>JAKZYK010000195.1:0-9459 GCA_047514485.1 Gammaproteobacteria bacterium | reverse complement strand
TCGGGTTCATCCCCGCCGCCACCGCCTTCAGCCCCTCGCGCATCATCGCCTGCGCCACCACCGTGGCCGTGGTGGTGCCGTCTCCGGCCACATCGGAGGTCTTCGACGCCACCTCCTTGACCATCTGCGCACCCATGTTCTCGAACTTGTCCTCGAGCTCGATCTCCTTCGCTACCGAGACCCCGTCCTTGGTCACCGTCGGCGCACCGAAGCTCTTCTCGAGCACCACGTTGCGCCCCTTCGGGCCAAGGGTGATCTTGACCGCGTTGGCGAGAATGTTGACCCCGGCGGACATGCGCGCTCGGGAGTCTTCGCCGAATCGAACTTCTTTCGCTGCCATCTTGTGTGTCCTCTGTGTATCCTGCATTGTCGGGTCGAAACGCTGCCCGCGCGGGTCAGCCGTCGATAACGGCCATGATGTCTTCCTCGCGCATCACGAGCAGCTCATCGCCGTCGAGCTTGATCTCGGTGCCGGAGTACTTCCCGAACAGCACCGTGTCGCCGACCGCGACATCGAGCGCGCGCACCGAGCCATCGTCGAGAATCTTCCCATTGCCGGTGGCCACGACCTTGCCGCGGATGGGCTTCTCGGTGGCGGTGTCCGGGATCACGATCCCGCCCGCCGAGGTGCGCTCCTCTTCCTCGCGCTTCACGATCAGGCGGTCGTGCAAGGGGCGGATCTTCTGCTTCGCCTTTTTTGCCATTGCTGTGAAATCTCCTATAGGTTGCCGGCCAGATTCGCGTTTCGAATCGGCCATGTATCCCTGATTGAACGACGGAAACCGCAGGCTCCCTCGTAAGGCGGTGGCTATATGGGGGTAGGGGCATGGTTTTCAAGAGAGGGGCGGTGAAAGGTCGGGACGGGTTGCCTGGCTACGCAGGACGATGCCGGGCGCCGCGGAATTCGATGTTTCACGTGTAGTGATCCCGGCTCTGGAATCTCGTCGGACGCGCCCCCAAATGAGTGAACAAGACAATATGGTGTCTGTTACGGTGGTTGCTTCACGGAGAGCTCGAACGTCATGACGCGGATCTTCCTGTTCGTCGCAACGAACCTCGCCATCCTGTTCATTCTGAACATCTCGCTGCGCGTCCTCGGCGTCGACCGGATGCTCGAGACGCAGGGCGGAGGCATCAACTTGACCGCGCTGCTCATCATCTCCGCGGTGATCGGCATGGGCGGCTCGTTCATCTCGCTCGCAATCTCGAAATGGATGGCGAAGAGATCAACCGGCGCCCGGGTCATCGAGCGCCCGGGCAATCGCACCGAGCGGTGGCTGCTCGACACCGTGGCGCGCCAAGCGCGGCAGGCCGGCATCGGCATGCCGGAGGTGGCGATCTACGACGCGCCCGAGATCAACGCGTTCGCGACGGGCATGAGCCGCAACAACGCGCTCGTCGCGGTGAGCACGGGGCTGCTGGCCAACATGTCGGCCGACGAGTCCGAGGCGGTGCTCGGGCACGAGGTCAGCCACGTCGCCAACGGCGACATGGTCACCTTGACCCTGATTCAGGGTGTGGTGAATACGTTCGTCATCCTGCTCTCGCGCGTCGTCGGACACCTCGTCGACCGCGTCGTGTTCCGGAATGCGCGCGGTTACGGCTTCGGCTACTTCATCACCGTAATCATCGCGCAGGTGGTGCTGTCGGTCCTCGCGTCGATCATCGTGATGTGGTTCTCGCGCCAGCGTGAGTATCGGGCCGACGTGGGCGGCGCGAAGCTCGCGGGACGCGACAAGATGATCGCGGCGCTCCGGCGGCTTCGCTCGGGCTACGGTGAAGAGCCCCGGCTTCCGAGCGAAATGTCCGCGTTCGGCATTTCCGGGCGTGTGGGTACCGGCTTCGCGCACCTGTTTCGCAGCCATCCGCCGCTGGATGATCGCATCGCGGCGCTGGAGGCGGCCGAGCGCTGAGATCGGGCCGGCGGGAGACGCATGGGGAGTCTCGGGACGGGATGCAGTTCGATGCAGTTCAAGGATTACTACGAGACGCTCGGAGTCACGCGCGCCGCGTCGCAGGACGACGTCAAGCGCGCGTACCGGCGTCTCGCGCGCAAGTTTCATCCCGACGTCTCGAAGGAGTCGAACGCCGAGTCACGCTTCAAGGAGGTCGGCGAGGCGTATGAGGTCTTGAAGGACCCCGAGAAGCGAGCGGCTTACGATCGATTCGGCAAGGACTGGAAGCAGGGCCAGGAGTTTCGACCGCCTCCGGGATGGGAGCAGCGGTTCAATTCGCGCGGTGCCGGGTCCTCCGGCGCCTCCGGTTTCAGCGAGTTCTTCGAAACGCTGTTCGGGCACGGCGACATCCACGGCGCACGCGGTCCGATGCGCGCCACGGGCGGCGATCAGAGCGCGAGGATCGAGATCCCGCTCGAAGACGCCTACCGGGGAGCGACGCGCAACATCACGCTCCGCGGCCGGACGTTGAGCGTGAGAATCCCCAAAGGGGTCACCGAAGGCCAGCGCATCCGCTTGAGCGGACAGGGCGGCGCCGGAGCAGGAGGCGGACCGGCGGGGGACCTGTATCTCACCGTTACCTACACGACGCATCCGCGGTTCAGGGCCGAGGGCCGCGACGTGCATCTCGAACTCCCGGTCGCGCCCTGGGAAGCCGCTCTCGGAGCGACGATCGCGGTGCCGACACTCGGGGGCCAGGTCGACTTGAAGATTCCACGCGGCTCCCGGGCCGGTCGGACCCTGCGGCTGAAAGGGCGCGGGCTTCCCGGCAAACCGAACGGCGATCAGTACGTCACACTGGAGATTGTCGTGCCGCCCGCCGACACCCCGGAGGCGGAGTCGTTGTACCGGAAGATGGCGGAGTCGATGGACTTCGATCCGAGGGCTGACTTTCCGGCGTAGTGCCATCGACCCATGGGTCGTTGCTCAGCTTGAGTCGGCGGGTTTTGACTCGTCATCAAGGCTCCACCATCGCGCAGGTCATCCGCTGCGCTGGATAACCGGGCCGGCGCACTGATCCACTACCGAAGATGAACCGGGATCGTGTCATTCCGGGCGTTTCTGCTATCTTGCTTCTTTCTGCCGGCCCGAACCGGTGAATCGGAATGCTCCGCTGCGTATCCCGACCAAAATGAACGCTCATTCGGCGGCCGGTAGACACATCAAGCTCCACTCGCACCCGACGGGCCGCAAGTCGGTCGCGCCGATCCGCTGGGGCGCGACGAGCGCGGCGCAACGCGGCCCCGTCGTCGGCACGCTTACCGCGCAGCGCAACGTGATTGGGACGCACTCCGGCTCCTATTCGCTCTATCGCGCCCTCGCGGTGGCGGCAGGGACGCTCGATCCGGTCCATGTCCCTGACCTCACCGACACCGCCCCGGCCGCCGGCATCGGTCCGTACCGGCAGTGGAACGATCCGTCGGTCATCGTCTCGCTCGACCCCTACGGCCACTTGGTGAGCGAAGCGTTTGCCGGCGAGCTCGCCGAGGGCTGGGACATCCGCCCGACCATCGCGGTGACCAAGGCGCGGGTGAACATGCCCGAGTTCCGCGATGCCATTGCGGCGGGCAGGCTGCGGCCCGACGGTGAAGTCCTCACCGAGAACGGCGACGCACGGGTGACGAAGGCGGCGATCGAGCCGGTCTGGTATCTGCCGGGGATCGCCGAGCGTTTCGGCATCGCGGAGAGCGATCTGCGGCGCAGCCTGTTCGAGCAGTCGGGGGGCATGTTCTCCGAGCTCGTGACGCGCGGTGATCTGAAGGTCTTCCTGCCGCCGATCGGCGGCATCACCGTGTACATCTTCGGCGACACGAACGCGATCGCCGATCCCGAACGCAAGGTCGCCTGCCGCGTGCACGACGAGTGCAACGGCTCCGACGTCTTCGGCTCCGACATCTGTACCTGCCGGCCCTACCTCGCACACGGCATCGAGGTATGCATCCAGACTGCGCAGGACGGCGGGTGCGGGCTCGTCGTCTACAACCGGAAGGAGGGCCGCGCGCTCGGCGAGGTGACCAAGTTCCTCGTCTACAACGCCCGCAAGCGCCAAGCAGGCGGCGACCGGGCCGAGACCTACTTCGAGCGCACCGAATGCGTGGCCGGGGTCGAGGACATGCGCTTCCAGGAGCTGATGCCCGACGTGCTGCACTGGCTCGGGGTGTCGCGCATCGACCGTTTCGTGTCGATGAGCAACATGAAGCACGATGCCCTGGCGCGCCAAGGGCTGGAGATCGTGGAGCAGGTCGCAATCCCCGACGAGCTGATTCCTGACGACGCGAGCGTCGAGATGGATGCGAAGAAGGCGGCCGGGTATTTCACCGAGCAGCCGGTCGGCGCCGAGGAGCTGAAGCAACCGAAAGGCCGGGGGCTCGGCGATTGATCTGTTTTCTCACCGGGCCGCTCTCCGGCTTGTGCGCATCCCTGGCCGCGGGCCGGTAAGAAATGCGGGTTGACTCCGCGGCGGCGGCGCTTCTCTGTGCCGAGACCGTACGCGAGCGCTGTCACGAGCTGCTCGATGCATGCGAGCGCGGCGCCCTCGCGCATTTCGTGCTCGACGTGGGGAAGCTTGCCGGCGCCGCCGACTATGTCGCCGGTGAGGTGGGGCGCAACTACCCGTCGCTCGATATCCCGTTTCACAGCCGGTGGCGGCACTTCGAGGCGGGCGGCATCGATCGGATTACACCGTTGCTCGAAAGCATCGACGGCGCCGAGCGTGCGCGCATCCGGTTCGACCTCGCGGTCACGAGCGTACTCCTCGATGCAGGCGCAGGGTCGGCTTGGCGGTGGAGAGAGCCCGGTACTGGACTCGAGTTCGCGCGATCCGAGGGCCTTGGCGTCGCCAGCCTGCATCTGTTTGCCTCCGGCGCATTGTCGTCCGACCCCGGGCAGCCGCTTCGCGCCGACGCCGGTGGACTCGCGCGGGTGACGGCGGAGACGGTCTCGCGGGCGTTTGAGGTCGATGAAGGGAATCCGCTCGCCGGACTCGATGGGCGAGTCGCGCTGCTGCATGCGCTCGGGGATGCGCTCCGCGCGCGTCCCGAGTGGTTCGGTGATTCCCCGGCCCGCCCCGGCAATCTGTTCGACTCTCTGACTGCGAGCAGCATGTCCGTGGCCCTCGGGGATGCGCTGCGCACGGTGCTCCACGGCATCGGCGCGATCTGGCCCGGCCGCATCGCCATCGATGGAATCAATCTCGGCGACGTGTGGCGCCATCCCGCCATGGTGCGCGGCGACGCGACCCACGGGCTCGTCCCGTTTCACAAGCTCTCTCAGTGGCTCACGTACTCGCTCGTCGAGCCGATGCTCGAGGCGGGCATCGAGGTCACCGGGATCGACGCGCTCACCGGCCTCGCCGAGTATCGCAACGGAGGGCTGTTCGTCGACCTCGGAGTCCTCGCGTTGCGCGACCCCGGCGCGGCGGCATCGCCGCTCGCGGCCGATTCGGAGCTTGTCGTCGAGTGGCGCGCTCTCACCGTGGCGCTGCTCGATCGCCTCGCCCCGGTCGTTTGGGAACGCCTCGGGCTCGAAGCCGACCCGCCGCCCCTGGTCAAGATGCTCGAAGGCGGCACCTGGAGCGCGGGCCGCCGGATCGCGGCCGAGCGCCGCCCCGGTGGCGGGCCCCCGATCGATGTAGTGAGCGACGGCACGGTGTTTTAACCCGGGTTCCCTGGGAACGTATTGACGAGACGTACGACCCCGCGGTGCGGAGCAATCGTCACGGTCTTCCGAGCTAACCCTCCGAGCGTCAACGAATCGGTTCCTGGCATCGCTTGCGAAAGCCCATCGTCAAGCGCAAATACTTCTCCGCTCGGTGTCGCCGCCGCTTGCCCGGCGAGGCGTGCGGCCCCACAATGGCCGCCTTGGTCCTTTGCCTCCATGTCCGCGCCCTCCGCTTCCACCTCGCCCGACCGCACGCTCGCTCTAGTACCCGATTCGGTGCGCAGCCGCCGCACCGCGGTCGCGTTCGACGCCGGGGTGCTGCTGCGCATCACGCGCATGGCCTTCGCCTATCCGTGGCGCATGGCGCTCGGCATCGGCTGCACCCTGCTCGCGGCGTGTGCGCAGCTCGTCATCCCGCAGCTCATCGGCGATGCCGTCGACTTCGCGCAGGGCCTACTCGCGTCGGCGGGCGACGAAGACGCCGCGCGCGCGGCCCTCGTGCGCGCCGCCTCGCTGATCCTCGTCACCTCCGTCTTTCGGGGGCTGTGCACGATGATGCAGAACTACCAGGGGGAGGCGGTGGGCCAGCTCATCGCCTACCAGTTGCGCCTCGCCCTCTACGCCAAGGTGCAGCGCCTCTCGTTCAGCTACCACGACCGGGTGCACACCGGGGATCTGATGACCCGCGGCATTCTCGACGTCGAGGGCACCAAGCTGTGGGTGAGCACCGGGGTCCAGCGCTCGCTCCTGCTCGCGATCCTGGTCGGAGGCGGGGCGTGGTTGATGATGTCGATCGACCTGCTGCTCGGGTGCCTCGCACTCAGCTTCGTGCCCTTCGTGGCGTACGGCGCCTCTCTCGCCCGGCTCCGGCTGCGCACCCTGTGGTATGCGCTGCAGGAGGAGCTCGCGGTGCTCACCCGGGTCATGGAGGAGAACCTCGGCGGTATCCGCGTGGTGCGCGCCTTCGTGTCCCAGGCCTTCGAGATGGCCCGCTTCGACGTGATTTCCCGGCGCGGGCTCGCCATTTCGCACCGCCGCATCGATCTGTTCGTGAAAAGCACCACGACGATGACCTTCGCCTTCTTCGTCTCGATGGGCCTGGTGCTGTGGGTGGGCGGGGAGAAGGTGGTGGCCGAAGAGCTGACAATCGGGGAGTTCGCGACCTTCCTCGCCTTCATGGCCATCCTGCAGATGCCGGTGCGCCAGATTGCGTGGACGGTGAACTCGGTGGCGCGCACCTCGACCTGCGGCGGGCGCCTGTTCGAGGTCCTCGACCTGGAGTCGGAGATCCGGGACCGGCCGGACGCGTGCGACCTCGAGATTCGCGAAGGGGTGGTCCGCTTCGAGAACGTGTCCTTCCGCTACCGGCGCGACGCCAAGGCCCCGCCGGTGCTGCGTGACGTGAGCTTCGAGGTCAGCCCCGGGCGGGTCACGGGCATCGTCGGCCCGCCCGGCAGCGGCAAGTCGACCATCGCCCACCTCCTGCCCCGCTACTACGACGTCGATTCCGGCCGCGTCACCATCGACGGCCAGGACGTGCGCGACGTCACGCTGGCATCGCTGCGCCGCCGCGTCAGCGTGGTGCAGCAGGACCCCTTCCTGTTCACCGCCGCGATCGACAGCAACGTGAACTACGGCGACCCGTGGGCGGACCGGAGCGCGGTCCGCCGGGCCACCGAGGCGGCGCAGCTCCACAAGTACGTGGAACACCTGCCCGAGGGCTACGAGACCCTGGTCGGGGAGCGCGGAGTGTCGCTCTCCGGCGGGCAGCGGCAGCGCCTCGCCATCGCCCGCAGCGTGCTGCCCACGTCGAGCGTCATCGTCTTCGACGACTCCACCGCGGCGGTCGACGCGGCCACCGAGCGCCAGATCCGCGAGGCGCTGGCCGACGTGACCCGCGACCGCGCGATGATCGTCATCGCCCACCGCCTCTCCTCGGTGATGTACGCCGACGAGATCCTGTTCCTCGAAGAAGGCCGCATCGTCGAGCGGGGCGCTCACGATGTCCTGGTCGCGCTCGGACAGCGCTACGCCGCCCTCTACGCGCTGCAGACCCGGATGAACGACGACGAAGGGGACGGGGACCGGAACGTTGACCGAGACGGGGACGTGGACGGAAACGTGGACGCGGAGAAGGACGGATGAAGGCGGCGGCCCAGGCGAGCGCCGCGCCCCGGCCGCCGCGGGCGGTGGTCGGCTCGCAGATCTCCTTCGAGGAGGAGATGTTCGGCGCCGCCTTCGACGGGCGGGTGATACGCCGCTTCTGGTCCTTCGTGGTCCCCCACCGCAGGCGCCTCGGCATCGGCGTGATCGCGGTGCTGGCGTTCACCCTCACCCAGATCGCGATCCCGCTCGTGCTGCGATACGCAATCGACGACGCGATCGCGGCGGGTCAGGCCGGGCTCGACGTGCTGCACTTCATCGTCATCGTCTTCTTCGTGGTGGTGGGGCTCAACTACGCGTCCAACTTCACCCAGGAGTTCATCGTCGGGCGGATCTCCGGG
Source organism: Gammaproteobacteria bacterium (assembly GCA_047514485.1). Lineage (GTDB taxonomy): Bacteria > Pseudomonadota > Gammaproteobacteria > HK1 > HK1 > HK1. The sequence continues at coordinate 1,340 of JAKZYK010000195.1, read as the reverse complement.
AGCCTGCTCTTCGATCTCCGCCGGGCGATGTACCGGCATTTGCAGCACGTCTCTCTCTCCTTCATGGACAAGACCGAGGTGGGGCGGCTCATGTCCCGGCTCCAGGGCGACGTCAACGCGCTGCAGGAGTTCCTCGAGACCTCCATCTTCGCGATCGGCGACCTCGTCCTCCTCATCGGCATCGTCACCGTGCTGTTGTTCCTCGATCTGCGCCTCGGTCTGCTCACCCTCTCGGTGGTGCCGGTGCTGCTCGCAGTGCGCATCGTCTGGCTGCCACGCGCCAGGCGGGCATTCATGCGGGCGCGGGAGACGAGCTCGGTCGTCAACGGAGCGCTCGCGGAGAACGTGCACGGCATTCGCACCATCCAGGAGATGGGCCGAGAGGGCGTCAACTTCGAGCTCTTCGACGACAAGGCGAAGGACAACCTGTTCGCGCACCTGCGTGCGTCGAAGTTCTCCAACGTGATGATCCCGATCGTCGACACGCTCACCGGTATCGCGATGGCGATCGTGATCGTAGTCGGCGGCGGCATGGTGCTGGGGCAGGAGCTCGAGCTCGGGGTGATGGTCGCCTTCCTGTTCTACGTGCAGCGCTTCTTCGACCCCATTCGCTCTCTCACCATCCAGTACAGCATCATGCAGCGGGCGATGGCGGCGGGACAACGCATCTTCGAGGTGCTCGACGTGCCCATCGAGGTGCGCGACCCGCCCGGCGCCGCCCCGCTGCCGCGCGAGGCGCGCGCCATCGAGTTCGACGACGTGACCTTCGGCTACGTGCCCGGCCGGCCGGTGCTGCGCAACGTCACTCTGCGGGTGGAGCCGGGGGAGACGGTGGCGCTGGTGGGTCCGACGGGTTCCGGCAAGACCAGCGTCACCGCGCTCGCCCGCCGCTTCTACGACGTGTGGAGCGGGGCGGTACGGCTCGGGGGGCACGACGTGCGCGACGTGCGCCAGAGCGACCTCGGCGCGCACGTGGCGATGGTGCTGCAGGAGCCGTTCCTGTTCACCGGCAGCGTCTACGACAACATCCGCTACAACAAGGCGGACGCGACCCGGGAGCAGGTGGAGGCCGCGGCGCGCGTGGTCGGCGCCCACGACTTCATCGAGCGCCTTGCGCAGGGCTACGCCACGGTGCTCGACCAGCGTGGTTCGAATCTGTCCCTCGGGCAGCGCCAGCTCCTCAGCTTCGCGCGTGCCCTGGTCGCCGACGCTCCGATCCTGGTGCTGGACGAGGCGACCGCGAACGTCGACAGCTACACCGAGCGTCAGATACAAAAGGCGCTTGCACGCCTGCTCGAGGGCCGTACCGCCATCGTCATCGCCCACCGTCTCGCCACCAT
>JAKZYK010000194.1:0-6265 GCA_047514485.1 Gammaproteobacteria bacterium | reverse complement strand
ACCCCGGGCGCCTCGGGCGCCGGCCGCGGGGAGGCAGGTGTCGCGTCGAGAGCCAATCCCCTGTTTGCGGGTGACGGCTACCTGGCGCTTGACACCTTGCGGGTCGGGGCCGACGATTTGAGGCACGACAACGCGGCGGCGCTGCTGGCGGCCCTGGAGAACCCGTCGCCGAGCCGCATTGCGGGGCAGGTGACGGCGTTGCACAGGCGGCTGAGCGCACACGAGCTTGCCGCGCTCAGGGAGGTCATGTTGTTGTGGGCGCAGCAGGTGGCGAAACGGCGGATTGGTCTGGACCTGGAGATACGAGACATGGCGGAGATGGATCGAATGCACGAGTCGGGCGACCTCGAGGAATACTTCGCGGTGCGGGTTCGGGCGTGGCAGGACGAATACCGCGCCGAAGGACGGGCGCAAGGCATCGAACAGGGCCTTGCCGCGGAGCGGGACCTGCTACGCCGGCTGGCGGCGCGCAGATTCGGCGCCGGCGCGGCCGAGCGATTGGCGGGTCTGCTCGCGCCGATCAGCGATACCCGCCGTCTTGCGGAAGTGGGGGACTGGATCATCGACTGCACGACGGGCGACGATCTGATTGCCCGCTTCGGCAACGGCACCGAGTTCGGTCCGTAAAGTTCGAGGTCCAGCCACGGACGGGACTGGTCATCCCGCTTTACAAAAACCCGCGTCTTCCATCCCGATGCCTGCCAAGCGAGCGCGTGGCTATGGTCGCCACCGTTCTTCTGGTTTGCCCACCAGGGCCGGTAGATGGGCGCCGAGTCAGGCAGCGGCAAGCCCAGCATCGCTTCGATCGAGCTTGCCGAGAAACCGAGCAGACGTAAGGATTGGCCTGAGCTTCGCGCTACGCTCGTCTGAGGCCTTTTTCCGTCCTCCGCCCGGGCGTCGGGGGTTGATCCAGGCTAGATCGCTAGGTGACGGTCGCGGTTGGACTCACGATCGCAGCGCGCGCAAAGAAGCCGCCGCTGCACCGTCGGCTGAAACTTCTTGCCGCAGCACGAGCACCGCCCTTTCGGCCGGTCGAGTTTCTTGCTACCGCCGCTCCGCAACGACCACACTTCGCCCGGCGCCACCACGATCAGGCCTGCGCGAGCACACAGGAAGCGGTGGCGGTTGGGCTGGTCGAACAGCTCGACCAAGTCTTCGTGGCGCATGACGTCGAATATGCCATCACCCACGAGGCGGCGGAGCAGCGCTACGCACCCATTCCGTCGAGGACCTCTCAGGTGCGCCGCGGGATGCTGACCAGCCCGGTCGCAGATCAAGCCATCGGCGAGCTGGGCGCGCGCGTCGTCTTCACGTCACATGTACGTCACATTCATGACCGATGGTTGTCATGGGGCGCCGATATAAAGCTCTGGAGAAGGCATGAACGGCTCGGCGGCGCCGGTCGCCCGAGACTTCCGGCTTTCGACGGCACAAGTCTCTTTCCTGACCCTTCAGCCCCGGAGGACCAGAGATGAAGCGTACGCTCATACTCGCGGCGGTCGCAGCAGTCCTCGCGAGCCAGGCCCAGGCCCGCGATTACATCAGCATCGTCGGCTCCTCGACCGTCTACCCCTTTGCCACCGTGGTCGCGGAGCAGTTCGGCAAGACCAACAGCTTCAAGACCCCGAAGATCGAATCCACCGGCTCCGGCGGCGGCTTCAGGCTGTTCTGCGCCGGGGTCGGCGTCGAGCACCCCGATGTCACCAACTCCTCGCGGCGCATCAAGAAGAGCGAAGTCGAGAAGTGCGCCGGCAACGGCGTGAAGGAGATCGTCGAGGTCATGATCGGCTATGACGGCATCGTCTTCGCGAACTCCCGGAAGGCCGCTCCGATCGAGATCTCCCGCGAGCAGATCTTCCTCGCGCTCGCGAAAGACGTGCCGGATCCGAACGGCGGCGAGACTCTGATCCCCAACCCGTACATGAAGTGGAGCGATGTCGATGCGTCGCTGCCCGACGCGAAGATCGAGGTTCTGGGACCGCCGCCCACGTCCGGCACGCGGGACGCCTTCGCCGAGCTTGCCCTTGAAGGCGGCTGCAAGAAGATCGGCTGGATCAGGGCGATAAAGAAGAAGGACAGCAAGCGTTACAAGGCAACCTGCCACACGGTGCGCGAGGACGGCGGGTACGTCGAAGCGGGCGAGAACGACAATCTGATCGTGCAGAAGCTGGACGCCAACCCCGCCGCGTTCGGGGTGTTCGGCTACAGCTTCCTCGACCAGAACTCCGACAAGATCCAGGGAGCCATGGTCGACGGCGTCGCGCCGACGTTCGAGAACATCGCCGACCAGTCCTATCCGGTGTCCCGCCCACTCTTCTTCTATGTGAAGAAGGCGCACATCGGAGCGATTCCCGGCGTGAAGGAATACCTGGACGAGTTCACGAGCGAGAAGGCCTGGGGTCCCGACGGCTACCTCGCCGACAAGGGCATGATCCCGATGCCCAATGCCGAGCGGAAGAAGTTCAACGCCGACGTGATGAATCGGTCGGATCTGACCCTCGCCTCGAAATAGCACGGGATTCGTCCTTGCGCATGATGGTACTCGGCGCCGGATGCATGCATAGGGCCATGCCGCGTGTGGGCGCGGTGGTGGTTCGACCCAAGAACATCGCGGAGTACGTGGTCTTCCTGGTCAAGGGGAATGACGTGAGGCACGTCAGCCCCGAATCGATCGATACCGCAGAGCTCGACCGCTGATCCGCTCGCGGGCGCGAACACCCGCAGGCGCGAATACCATGATCGGCGTGCCCGCCGCGTTCTTGCCGGGACGAACGGAACGCGTGCTTTGACATCGGCAGGAACTCCGTCCTGCCTCGATCAGGGGAGCGCCCCACCGGCAGTACAAGCGCGCCGGTCATCGGCCGTACGCACCCGCGATGCGATCGAGCGGATCCTGCCGGTAGAACGCGCGCAGCTCGGCGTAGACCTTCGGATAGCACTCATCGAGCACCTCGGGCAGCTCGAAGAAGTACTCGCTCGTCACCGCGAAGAACTCGTCCGGCCCCTCCGCTGCGTAGTCGTCGATGCCGATTTCCTCCCCGGCGTCGACCCGAACGCACAAGTCCTCGAATGCCTCGCTGAACACCCGGTACCAGGCCGCTCCGTCCATCTCCGCGTGCAACGGCGGAAACCCGTTCGCGTCGCCGTTCAGCATGTCCAGCTTGTGCGCCATCTCGTGAATGACGACGTTGTAGCCTTCCAATCGGCCCGAGGCGGCGACATCCTCCCATGAGAGAACTATTGGCCCCTGGAACCAGGATTCACCACTGCGTTCTTCCTCCCACTCGTGCTCGACTCCTGTCTCGTCGACCGACGTGCCGCGTGACACGAACCCGCCCGGATAGACGATGACCGAGCGCCATCCGGTGTACGCCTCGATGCCGAGCGCGAGAATCGGGATGCACGCCTGCGCGGCCACCATGACGCGGGACTCCTCGTCAAGCTCGAAGCCTCCGGCCCCCTCGATCGATTTCGTGCGCAGAAACGAGTCCGTGAGCGCCCGCAGCTTCTCGGCGTCGGGTTCGGCGAGGGTGGCGACTATCGGCAATGATCGCCGCACCGCCTGCCACGCCGCGTCGGTGACGGCGGGCCGGCTCGGCTTCAGGAAGCGGAACATCTCGGACTCATACTCCGGTCAACGTCCGGAGCGAGGGCCGCCGCCGATCGACTACCGCATGGACGACCCCGCCGGGGTCTCGCGAGAATACCGGGTAACCGCTGCGTTGCGTGACATGAAGCACGGAACCGATCAGGATGCAGACACAATTCATATCGATATCCTGAATACTGGCCTCGCACGAGGGCGCCGCGCCGGAGAATGCATGGATGGAGCCGACGGTGCGAAGTTTCGGGTCGAGATTGCGGCTCTCTAACTGCGCACCATGTCGGAGCATGCCGATATCCTGAATACTGACCTCGCACGAGGGCGCCATGCCGGAGAATGCATGGATGGAGCCGACGGTGCGAAGTTTCGGGTCGAGAATGCGGCTCTCGAACTCCGCACCATGTCGGAGCAGGCCGATATCCTGAATTCCGGCCTCGCACAAGGGCACCATGTCGGTGAATGCATGGATGGAGCCGACGACGCGCCGGAAGCATCCCGGACTGTTGATTCCGGCGATACCGGGCACGGTCCAATTGCTGCCCACGGCCCGATCGCCGGGCACAGTCCGATCGCCGCGCACGCCCGGCCCGGCGCCGGCGTGACGTGACCGGCAGTGCACGAGGCCTACACCTTCCCGGTGCTGCTGTCGCTCGCCGCGGCGATCATCTTCGCGTTCGGCAATCAATTCTCGCGCGTGGCGTTGCGCTTCGTCGATTCCCAGACCGCGGTGCTGTGGCAGATCGGGGTCAGCGTCTCGATCTACTGGCTCGCCGCACCGTTCTACATGGAAGCGTGGTACTGGACGGCGTCGGTGCTGCCCCTGCTCATCATGCTCGGATGCTTCCGACCGCTGTTGTCGGCCAATCTCGGAATGGCGGGAACGCGGATACTCGGGCCGACGATCAACGCGACGCTCTCGGCGATCGCCCCGCTGTTCGGCGTCGCGCTCGGGGTGGTGCTGCTCGCGGAAACGTTGTCGTGGGAGATCGCCGTCGGCTCCGTGGGAATCGTGGCCGGCGTGATCCTGATCTCGTCTCGCGGGCCGTCGTCACGGACATGGCCGCTTGTCGCCCTCCTGCTGCCGATCGGAGCGGCGTTCGTGCGAAGCCTGTCCCACGCCTTCTCGAAGATCGCCCTCGAGGAGATCCCGAGCCCGTTCTTCATCGCGGTCGTTGCCTACAGCGTGTCGTTCGTGCTCGCGCTCGCCAATCAGGTGCGCACCGGGCGGCCCGGGTACGAAGCGGTCGCGCCGGAAGGCGTGAAGTGGCTGATCGTGACCGGCGCCACCTACGGCGTCGCGGTGCTCGTGCTCAACATGGCGTTGCTGCACGGCCGGTTGATCGTCGTGGCCCCGATCGTGGCGTGCGCCCCGCTGTTCACCTTGCTGCTCGGCGCTGCTGTGTTCCGCGAGAACGCCATCACCCGCCGGGTCGTCATCGCGGTGCTCATTGTGGTGCCGAGCGTGGCGTTGATCGGGATCCGGGGGTAGCGCCGTCGGGAAATCATGAGCCGGCCTGTCTTCCGGCGCATGTATGGCTCGCGTATGGAGAAATCCAGAAGCGTCCGCTCTACACTGGTCAAGGAGCAGGACCGATCAATATCCAGTGATTCATCATTGCACAGACGATCAGGCCCGCCCGGTGCCAGGCAGTGCTCGGTGTGGGGCGGGCCAGCCAGCCAGTAGTAGGGGCGACGCATGCGTCGCCCCCACGCATCAATGCATAAGGCGGGATGATCGGTCCCCAAGGAACGGATGAGATTTCCGTCCACGAGCCTCACGGTCAACGTCTTCCACCATCTACTCATCGACCCTGCGGAGCATTCATGAGAATCCGTCGCATCAGTACCTGGATCGAGCACTTCGAGCTCTCCCGGCCCTACACGATCGCGTTTCGGACTGTCGACTCGGTACGCAACGGCATCGTCCGGATCGAGACCGACGACGGCTCGGTCGGGCTCGGCTGCGCCTCGCCGGAGCGGTTCGTGACCGGCGAGACCTGGGAAACATGCGATGCATCGCTCGCCGAGCCGGAACTGCGATGGCTCGTCGGACGCAACGTCCACGAGCTGACCGCGCTGTGCCGGGAGCTCCGCGAGCGTTTCCCCGGTGCGCCGGCCGCGCGCGCTGCGGTCGATATCGCACTGCACGATCTGTGGGCGAAGCAGCTCGGGGTGCCGCTCGCCGATGCCCTCGGCCGCGCCCACGCGGCGCTGCCGACCTCGATCACTATCGGGATCAAGGACGCCGGCGCCACCGTCCAGGAGGCGAGCGAGTATCTCCAGCGCGGGTTCAAGGTGCTCAAGGTCAAGCTCGGCCACTCCCTCGACGACGACCTGGAGCGGATCCAGCGACTGCGCGACTTCACCGGCGAGGCGATCGTGATCCGGGACGATCCGAACCAGGGGTACTCCGCGGACGATGTCTCGCGCTTCGTGGAGGAGACGGCGGGCCTCGACATCGAGTTCCTGGAGCAGCCGATGGATGCCGGGGACGTCGATGCGATGCGCGCCCTGCCCGACGCGGTCAAGGACCGGCTCGCGGCGGACGAGACCCTTCTCGACGATTCCGACGCGCTCGCGCTGGTGCAGCCGCCCCGCGCATGCGGGATCTTCAACATCAAGCTGATGAAGTGCGGCGGGGTCCACGCCGCCAAGCGCATC
>JAKZYK010000193.1:0-2719 GCA_047514485.1 Gammaproteobacteria bacterium | reverse complement strand
GACCCGAAGTAGCCCACTCGCCTCACTCCCGCCGCCTGTATGGGAGCCGCAACATAGGGACCCGGCGCTATGATGTCAAGGACGATTCGACACAGCCGTTTCGCGTCTTCTGGGCGAATTGATCGCTTTGCGATCTATGGACTCTTTAGACTGATGCAAACACCGGGTGAGCAGTTACCCTGCAAGTACTGATCGGCCTTTGCCATACTCACAGATGCCAACAATACAAACAGTGCTGAGATGAGCTTTTTCATGACTTGAATCCTCTTCGTCAGTGGCAACCTTGCACTTCTCACGACGCGGCATCCCAGCCAATCCAGCGCGGCAAGACAACTTGAAGATCGAGGCCGAAGCGATGTCGATGACTCTTGGTCCGATCATGCTTCAGGATCGATGTCTGATCCATTTGCGCGGCAGCATAGTAGGTGCCTGGCGGGGGTATGACAAGAACGTACTATCACGGTTTCCAGGCGTTCTTTTTCGGTTTTCTTGCGCGATCGACCGTTGGAGCTTCGTCCCGCGGGCGGACGAAATCGCCGCTCTTGAGGCCGAGCTGCTCAGGAAGGGCCGCGCTCACTTTCCGCTCACCCGCATCAGCGCATCGATCACGCAGACACGATCGTGCAGGATGAACAGAGGGTTGATCTCGACCTCGACGACATCGTTCCCCTCCCAGCAGAGGTGAGCGGCGAGGCGGGACAACGCTTCGACGATCACGGCCCGATCCGCCGGCGCGGCGCCCCGGAAACCGCCGAGCAGACGAGAGACCCGCAACCGCCCCAGCGCCTCCTCCAGATCTGCCCGGGCCGCCGGCAGCAGAATCGTGACCGCATCGGCCACGAGTTCCGTCAGGACACCCCCGCTTGCGAGGGTCATCGCGAGTCCGAACCGGAGGTCGGCCCGAACGTTGACCAGAAGCTCCGCCAGCGGCGGCTCGACCATCTCCTCGATCAGAAAACGATCGGACAGCGCTCCGGCATCGTAGCGGCGCACGTCCGCGTGAATCCGAGCAACGGCGGCCGCCACCTCCGCCCGGCTCGAAACCCCCAGGACAACCGCGCCGGCCTCAGTCTTGTGAGGCAGCCGATGGCTCACCATCTTCACCGCGACCGGAAAACCGATCTCCGCCGCGGCATCCGGCGCTTCGCGGGCGCCGGCCACGCGCCCGGCTGGCGCGGGCATCCCGGCGCAGCGCAGCCGCGCCTTGGCCTGAGGCTCGTCGATGACTTTCGCGGGACCGAGAGGGACGGCTTCGGTTCCGGTTCCGGTTCCAACTCCAACTCCAACTCCGGCTCCGGCTCCGGCTCCGGCTCCGCATGCATCATGCCGAATCCGCTCCCGGCGCCGCCCATGCCATACCGCGCCGGCGATGGCGTCGAGGGTCTCGCGAATCCCCTGCATCGGCGCGACACCGTTCGCGATCAGCATCTCCCGGGTGGCCCGATCGATGTTCTCCGGCAACGTGCTGCACACCGCCGCCGGGACCCCCGCCGCCCGGGTCGCTGCGATAAACGTCCTTGCGTCGTTGAGGTAGCTGCTCTTGCTCTCGTCGAGACCTTCGAGAGGATAATCCTGCACGATCACGGCGACGTCGCAGGGATCCTCGAGCATGGTCTCGAAGACCGGCCGGACACGCTCCGGCTCTCCCCAGATTGGGGTGGTGTAGTCGAGCGGATTCGACACCGTGGCCGTGTCGGGCAAGCACCGGGCGAGACTTTCGGCGGTCTGCCCGGCCGGCGGTGGAAACTTCAATCCGACGACCTGCGCGTAGTCGGCGAGCATCGCCGCCGCGCCGCCCGAGCACGTGAGGCCGACGATCCGATCTCCCACCGGCACCCCCGCGACGCACAGAAACTTCAGCGTCTCCAGGAGTTGCGAGGGCGTAGAGACACGGATGACGCCGAGACGATCGAACAGGGCCTGATAGAGATCATCGGCACCGGACAACGCGCCGGTGTGACTGGCGGTCAAGCTCGCCCCGATCTCCGACACCCCGGTTTTCAGCGCGACCACCGGAACCTCCGCGTCCGCGGCCTTGCGGACCGCCGCGCAGAATCCCGCGACGTCCGGGATCTCCTCGATATGCAGCCCGATCGCCCGCACCCCGCGGAATCCGCTGAGGACATCGACGCAATCCGCCAGGGTCACCACCGACTGGTTCCCGATCGACACCATGAACGCGAACGGCACGGAGCGCTGGCTCATGGTGAGATCGGACGAGAGCATGCCGCTCTGAGTGACGATCGCGGCCCCGTAGCCCGGACACGAGCCGCCATGAGCAAAGGGCCAAAGAGCGGCCCGATCGAGATAGTTGATGATTCCGTAACAGTTCGGCCCTATCAGGGCGAGATCGCCCGCCGCCTCGACGAGGGCCGCCTCGAGCCTGGCGCCCTCCGCTCCCGTCTCCGCGAATCCCGCGGTGTGGCAGACCGCCCCGCCGGCGCCCATCCCGGCCAGCCGCGCGACGGTGTCGATAGCCGCTTCGCGCGGCACCGCGACGAATGCGGCATCGGGAGCTTGCGGAAGACTCTCGACGGACGCAAAGCACCGGTGTCCGCCGATCGTCTCGCGACGCAGATTGACCGGCCACACCGGTCCCCGGTAACCGATCCGCGCACATTCTCCCGCCACCACCTCCGCCTCCCGCCCACCGATGACTGCCACGTGGCGGGGCTTCAGCAGCCGTTCAAGATTGCGGCGCCGGGCCGGGTTCATGCCC
>JAKZYK010000192.1:0-3683 GCA_047514485.1 Gammaproteobacteria bacterium | reverse complement strand
TGCCACGGTCGACCCGCGCCGCATGGGCCGTGCCTTCTCGTTCCACACGTCGGCCGGGACGCTGGGCTATGCGGTGGGCCCGGTGACCATGGTGTACCTGATGACCCTCACCGACTGGCGCACCGCGCTCATGCTGTGCGCGGCCGGCGGAGCGGTCATAGGCCTGATGGTCGCGTCCAGCGCGCGCACCCTGAAGGAACGGGCAGGACCGGCGGCGCCGGACGGCAGTCTTGGGGCCGGCGCCACCGTGTCCGGTGCGACCGGTCTCCGACTCCTGCTGAGTGCCCCAATCGTACTCGGGCTGCTGTTTTTCTTGGGACTCTCGGTCGCGGGCCACGGCATCCAGTCGTTCAGCGTGTCCGCCCTTCACATCATCCACGACGCTCCAATCGCGGAGGCGACGACGGTGCTGACCGCCTATCTCTTCGCCAGCCCAGTCGGGGTGCTCGCGGGCGGCTGGGTCGCGGATCGCATCCACCGGCGCCACGACGTGTTTGCCGCAATGTGCTTCGTGGTGACGGCGGTGTGCATCGGCACGGTTGCGGCCGTCCACCTCCCGCTCGCCGTCATCGGAGTGCTGTTCGCGATCACCGGACTCTTCTCCGGCATGGTGTCGCCGTCTCGCGACATGCTCATCCGCTCGATGGCGCCGCCAGGCGAGACCGCGAAGGTGTTCGGGTTCGTGTCCACCGGCTTCAACCTCGGCGGAATCGCGGCGCCGGTGATGTTCGGGTTCCTCCTCGACCGGAGCGATCCCGGTATCGTGTTCTGGGTGGTTGCGATCGTCTCCCTGGCCAGTGTCTTCACGGTCCTCACCACCGGGCAGGCGCGGCGAAAGCCTTGATCACGAGACGGTATGGTCCTCTCCACAAACGAATCCCTCACTTACAACGCATTTCCGACCGCGTGCCCCTCGTGAATCGCAATCGACAGGTTGCGGGGCGCAAGACAGTCTCCAATCAGGGTAGGAGAGAGGTCCGCGAGATCGCGTGCGAGAGTGTCCACGACCCTTCTGGGGGTGGCGTAGACGACGGTATCGACCTCCTCGATCACCCCCTCGTGGCCGGAGAAGACGTTCTGGCAGTGCACCGTGCCGTCGTCTCGAATCTCCACCGGCTCGGTCGCGGTCACCATATCGATGTCAAGGCCATGCAACCGGCGGTGCACCCCGAGCGCGCTGCAGTAGTTCACGGCCTGGGCGATCTGGGTGCGAGGCGTCAGCAGCACCACATGCTCGTGACTCTCGGCGAGCGCTTCGGCGACGGCATAGGTCGGTGTCGTGTGGTCGTGGTCGAACAGCACCGCGGTGCGGCCGCTCGGCGTGGCCGGCGTTCCGAGGCGTTCGGCGAACTCGGCGGTGGAGACCACCAGCATCGAGTTCGACCATGCCCAGCGCGGCCGGCGCATCTTCGCTCCGCTCGCGAAGACCAGCGCATCGGGCGCCAGCGCGCGGATCGCCGCCTCGTCCGCACGATGCCCAAGGGTGAGCCGCACGCCGTGGCGCTCGGCCATGCGAAGCTGGTGCTCGGTGACCTTCGCGACATCCCCATGCCCCGGCAGGCGTGCCTCTACGCGCAGCTTTCCACCGGCCGAGGGGCCGGCGCCGAGGAGATGGACCTCGTGGCCGCGGGCCGCCGCAACCCACGCCGCTTCGAGCCCGGCGGGTCCGGCCCCGACCACCACCACCTTGCATGGGCGCGAAGCGGCGCTCGGCGTCCAGTCGGCTTCTCCGCGCTCGCCGAGGCGCGGGTTGTGGAACTCCGCGATGGGCTTCCCGGCGTGCACCTCGCCCCAGCAGAAGTTGTCGAAGATGCAGGGGCGGATCTCGTCTTCGCGGCCTTCGCGGGACTTGTTCGAGAACGCGGCGTCGCTCACCTGCGCGCGGGTCATGCCCACGAGATCTCCGTAGCCTTCGGCCACGATCCGTTCGGCCAGGTCCGGGGTGCCGACCCGGCCGAGCGCCATCACCGGAATGCCGCCCGAGACCTCTCGCATGCGCCGGTGCAGATCGATGAAATGCCCCGGACGGAAGTGCATGTCGGGGACGTGGTTCTCGAGACTCAGGCTGAAGTTGCCCTGCCCGTAGGCGAACAGGTCGAACGCGCCGGTCGAGGCGAGCCGCTCGGTGATCCGGGCCGCCTCCTCGACGTCGATACCGCCCTCGACCCCTTCGTCGGCCGGCATCTTGAGCCCGACGATGAACGCCTCGCCGCAGGCGTCGCGAACGCGCTCCGCGGCCTCGCGCACGAACCGGGTGCGTCCTTCGAGGTCGCCGCCGTATCCGTCCTCGCGCGTGTTGGACCACGGCGAGAGGAACTGGGTGATGAGATAGCCGTGTGCGCCGTGCAGCTCGACCCCGTCGAATCCGCAGCGCGCGAGCCGCCTCGCCACCGCGACGTAGGCATCGACGAGCCGCGCGCACTCCTGCGTCGACATGACCCGCGGCACTGTCCAGCTCAGCGCGTCCGGCTGGTCGGAGACCCCGGCCGGGGACCGGGTAGGATGCCAGAGCTGCTGGCGACCCGGATGCCAGAGCTGGCCGAGAATGCACCCGCCGGCCGCGTGCACTTCGTCCGCGACCTGCTTGAAGCCCGGATCGTTCGCCTCCTCGTACCCGGTGACGATCGCCCCGTGCGCGAGTGCCTCCGGGTCCACCGCGATGATCTCGCTCACGACCAGCCCGCATCCGCCCCGCGCACGCTCGGCGAGAAAGTTGACCCACCGATCCGTGATGCGGTTCCCGGCCCCGAAGTTGGTCAGGGTCGCGGGAAGCGCGATGCGGTTGCGCAACGTCCGCGCCCCGACCTCAAGGTCCGAGAACAGGTGCGGGTACCTGCTGCTGCCTGCGTCCATGCCATTCCTCCTGGAGACGACGACTTGGCAAATTCTCCCTCGCGGGCTGTGCGGTTCGGTCCCGTGCCGGAACTGAACACGACTCTACAGAGCGAAGACGCGGCGGTGCCGGTGGATTCCATCTCGCTCTTGGGGCGCGCGATCCGACGCACGCCAGCGCCGAATGACGCCCTGCGGAGCGGCGCATCCAGCGGATTCTCCCTCCCGGACCTCGCGATCCAGCCTGCGCCGAAAGCGAACGCGACTCTACAGGGTCAAGCCTCGGCGTAGAATGCGGATACTGGCACCGTACCCGACCAATCGAGGAGGCACCCGTGGCCGCCGTCACCCCGAATTTCGATGCATCCGGACTCTCCGCACTCGCTTCGCGCATGCTCGACATCGACTCGATGCCGTGGGAACCGACACGCTTCCCCGGAATCGAGATCAAGACGCTGCTCAAGGATACCGAGTCCGGCCTGCTGACCACACTGGTGAAGATGGCGCCGGGCGCGAGGCTGCCCGATCACGAGCACATCGAAATAGAGCAGACCTGGATACTCGATGGCAGCCTCGCCGACCACGAGGGCGAGATCACCGCGGGCAACTACGTGTGGCGTCCCGCCGGCAGCCGGCACGAGGCATGGTCCCCGGGCGGGGGCCTGTTCCTCGCGTTCTTCTGCAAGCCCAACCGGTTCTACGACACCGACGGCGGCGCCGACATCTCCGGCCAGAGCTACGACGACTGAGCGCAGTCTCCGAATCTCCCGGCCGGAGCCGGGACGATGCGGGACAGCGCCGGAATTTCGGTGTCTGCGCCGAGGCGACGGAGCGCGATGCCGATGTTTCCG
>JAKZYK010000191.1:0-3942 GCA_047514485.1 Gammaproteobacteria bacterium | reverse complement strand
GGACTCGATCGACGACGGCAACCGGGTGATGACGATGGGTGAGTTTCACGAAGCAGGCCCAAGCGGCGTTGCCGAGGTGGTCCCGCGCGATGCGCGGACGTACGTGAGCATCGACATCGACGTGCTCGACCTGCCGCTGATCCCCGGGTGCGTGTCGGCCGAGCCGAACGGAATGAGCTACGCGGAGCTGCGCGACACCCTCGCCGCGATCGCCGAGCACTGCAACGTGGTCGGGCTCGATCTCGTCGAGGTCAATCCCACCCTGGACATAGGCACCGGTATCACCTCGTACCTCGCGGCGCACACCGTGCTGGAGTTCCTCGGCAACATCTGCCTTCAGCCGCGCTGGGTGCAACACCGAGAAGCGCGCGCCGCGGCGCGCGGCTGATTCCGGCGGAACATTTCGCGGGCGTCGCATCGAGCAGGGGCGCCGCTCTCAGCGGTACCGGTGCGTGGCAGTGCGCGACGGACCACTTCGTGAGCGGGGCATCGCACGGAAACGTCACGCTCGACGAGCGGACTGACTGGCAGCAGGGGACGTCGGAACGCTCCATGAGCAGCCCTTCGAACCGCGGGAGCGCAGTCGTCATCGGTGCGGGCATCGTCGGCGCGGCGTGCGCGCATCGCCTGCAAACCCTCGGCTTCGACGTCGTGCTCGTCGACCGCGACCTCCCGGGAGAAGCCTGTTCGTTCGGTAATGCCGGGCGCATCGCGACCTCGCTGGTCACTCCGAAGTCCGTGCCGGGTCTGCTGCGCAAGGTTCCGGGGATGCTGCGCGACCACCGCCATCCGCTGAAGACGAGTCTTGGTTTCGTTCTCCACAACCTCCGTTGGTGCATCCGCTTCGCGAGAGCGGGGGCGCCCGGCGAGGTCGCCCGCATCACCGACGCGCTGCACGTCCTCCTCTCGCGGGGGGACGCGGCCATCGATCGACTGGCGTCAGCCGCTGGCGCGATGGATGTTATCCAGACCGACGGCGTGTTCTACGTCTACCAGGATCTCGCGCTGGCGGAGGCCGCGCGCGACACGATGGCCGAGAGCAACCGGCGGGGCACCCCTGCTCATTACGTGACCGGCGATCAGATCCGCGACATCGATCCGGCAGTCCCGGCGTCGGTCACTTGCGGGTTCCACAAACCCGAGGAGCGGTTCGTGCGCAGCCCAATCGAGCTCACGAGGAAGGTCGTCGGCGCCTTCGCCGCGGCCGGTGGCGCCATAGTGCGCGATGAGGTCGTCCGGCTCGAGACCCGCGCGGGACTCTCTCCGCGCGTGCACTGCCGCAACGAGAGCTACGAGGCGGACCAGGTCGTCATCGCCGCAGGCGCCTGGTCGCCCAGGCTCGCAGCGCAGCTCGGAATCGGCATCCTGATCATCCCCGAGCGCGGCTATCACGCGATGCTGCCCCGCGCCGGCGTGGGTCTGAACACCGCGATCCACTACGGCGACCGGCTGATCTCGATCACGCCGATGACCGGCGGGCTGCGGGTTTCGAGCGGCGCGGAGCTCGCGGACGTGGACGCGGCGCCGGACTGGGACCGCCGCGATGTGGTCATCGAGGGGGCGAAGATGCTCTATCCGGACCTCGACGACTCCGGGGCGACCCGGTGGATGGGCCCCCGCCCCTCGACCCCGGACACCCTGCCAATCATCGGCGCGCATCCGGAGCACCCGGGCGTCCTGCTCGCCACAGGGCACGGCACGCTCGGACTCACCCTGTCGGCGATCACCGCGGAGATCATCGGCGACCTCGCCGCGGGACGGGTTCCCAACTTCGACCTCGCACCCTATCGGCCGGACCGTTTCTGACGCCGGGTCCGGAAGCGCCGCGGTGCGCTTGTTCGCCGCCGCAGGTCACGGAGAATGAAGGTACCGGCGCACCGGCCCGCTCACGCACCGATAGCGAACATCTCCTCGAGGTCGTGGCGCGAGTAGGCGCGGAACGCGAGCATCGTCTCGGTGTGGATGATGCCGCCGATCTGCGTGAGGTGCTCCGTCACCAGCTTTGCGAGATCGTCATTGTTCGGCACGCGGACGATCGCGACCAGGTCGTACGAGCCGCTCACCGAGTACACCTCCGAGATCTCGGACCTGTCCGCGAGCTGCTCCGCGATGTCGTTGACCAACGCCCGCTCGACGTTCATCAGAATAATTGATGTCACCATGATCGTGACGCCCTCCGGATGGAATGTGCACCGCGGGAGCGGCGAATCGGCAGGCATGAACCGGTTCAGGACATACCGATTGCCGGTGACACCGACCATAGCATGAACGCGCTGAACGCCAACCCGACCGCGCACGGAAGCCGGATGGCATCGGGCGACCAGCAAGCCATGCGATCAATCAGATTCAGGATTCGAGCCGTGCCGAGCATGGGAACGGTGAGGGCCGCCGCAAGCATCAACAGCGCGAGGATTCGAAACGCGGCGGGAGACGAGGAAACCGGTGCGGAGAACCACAGCACCACGGCAAGCAGGAGGCGAATGGCCACTGCGCCCCCGAGCCCGGGGCCCGCCATGAAGCCGCGCGCAAGCACAATGAATCTGCGCGGGAGAAGAACGCCGTACAGAAAGACGACGGCGAGCAACACCGAAAGGATGGCGAGAACGATGGCGAGGGCAAGGGCCATTGGAGCGCAGCTCTCAGTCGACGTGGCCAAGTCCGCAGCGCCGTACGGTCTGACGGCGGGTTTGAGCGGCAGCGCTAACGATTCGACAAAACCGCTCGACTCCGATCCAGTGTGCCTTCTTCATCGCGCAAGTGCATCGGGAGCGCCGATTCCCGAAGTCGTCCCGGATCGGTGTCGCCCCGGATCGGAAAACAGACCAGAAAAGTTGCACTGCTATGATTCCATGCGGTCGAACATCCGTGACCCGGCGAGGCATTCCTGAAGCTCATGTTCTCCCGAATCGTCCGAATCGTGATACCGGTGCTGATCCTTGTCGGGGGCATCGCTGGCATGGCAGCGCTGGTCAAGAGCAAGCCCGAGCGCGAGCCGCTCGGCGCGCAGGAGCGGTCCTGGTCGGTAGCGGTCATGGCAGTCGAGCCGGTGACGGTGACGCCCCAGCTCGTGCTCTTCGCGCTTGTCGACTCCCCTCGCATCCCCCATCTGTCCTCGGCGGTGACGGCCGACGTGCGGGCGGTCGACGTGCTCGAAGGCCAGCAGGTGAGGCTGGATGACCGGCTGCTCGCCCTCGACGATCGCGAAATCCGGCTCGTGCTCGCCCAGCGCGACGCCGAGATGGCCGGGTTCGAAGCCGACCTGGAGCACGAGACGCTTCGGCACCGGAACAACGTCGCCGCTCTGGAGCACGAGAAGAAGCTGCTCGATCTCGCCCGGCGCGAAGTGGCGAGGGCACGGGACCTCGCCGAGCGCAAGGTGGGGTCGGAAGCGAGCCTGGATCAGGTGCGCCGCGAGGAGGAACGCCAGATGCTCGCAGTCGAGCAGCGCAAGCTCGCAATCCGCGAGCATCGGAGCCGCAAGAAGCAGATCGAGGCGCAGCTCGCCCGGGCCAGGGCCCAGCAATCCCAGGCGATGCTCGACCTTGAACGCACGCGGGTGTATCCGCCGTTCGAGGGACGGATCACCAAGGTATTCGTCTCTCCGGGTGACCGGGTGCGGCCCGGGGACCGGCTGCTCGCGATGTTCGACACGGAGATGTTGGAGCTCCGCTCCCAGATCCCTCTTCGCTACCTGCCGGTAGTGCGTGCCGCCCTGGATCGCGGTGAGACCCTCGGTGCACGGACGGTGGTCGACGGGCAGGAGGTACGCGCCGTCCTGCATCGGCTGACCGCACAAGTCGGCCGCGGCTCGGGAGGCGCCGACGGCCTGTTCCGGGTGACGAAGGGCAACACGTGGTTGCAGCTTGGCCGAACGGTGGAGTTCATCGTGGACCTGCCGGCGGTGCAGGACGCGGTGATGGCGCCCCGCGAGGCGCTCTACGG
>JAKZYK010000190.1:0-2898 GCA_047514485.1 Gammaproteobacteria bacterium | reverse complement strand
CGCTTCGCCCAGTTCATCAAGACCGGCGACGGTTCGTGATTTCGCTCAGGCGTCTGAGCAGCGCGCGGCGTGCGGCACTGCGTGTACTGTACCTCGCGCCGCATGCACCGGCGCCGGGAGCGGCGCCGCCGCCTGCGGTCCATCCCGAGTTCGGCGTGCAGGCGGCCTACCAATACGAAATCTGGGATCTGCTCAGCAACGGACTGAATCTGGACGTCGAGAGCCAGTCCGATCTCGGCGTGTTGCCGCAGGCGTTCGAGGGCCGCAACTACGTCTTCACCATCTACAACATCGCGCCATTTCGGAACTCCGAGGTCTACGTTTCGGCGCTGGCGGCCGCCGCGGGCATCGCCTGCCTTGGCGCGCCGCCGAACATCCGGGCACTGATCGAGGACAAGTGGCTGACGAAGCTCACGGCGCAGGCGCTCGGCCTGCCGACCCCACCCGGAACCGTCTTCAGCCCGGGCGTTCCGGTGCGGGCACCTGGCTTTGACGGCCCCTATATCGCGAAACCGCGCTTCGGTGCCGCTTCGATGGGAATCGATTCTCACAGCGCGCATGCGGATTTCGATGTCCTCGCAGCCCGTGTCGCCGCACTCGAGACGAGCACCGACGAGTGCCTGGTCGAGCAGGTCGTCGGCGATTTCGACGTGACGGTGCCGATTCTGGTCGGCGATGACGGTCCAGTGGCCCTGCCGCCCGCACGCCAGACGATCGACAGCGCCTACGGCATCTTCACCCATCGCCACAAGCGCAGGCTCATCCCCGGGCTTACGCGCGATTTTCCGGACGACGAACCGTGGCTTGCGCCAATCGTCGAAGATGCGCTCCGTTTCGTGCGGGCGATGACGCCATTCGACTATATCCGTTGCGACTTCCGCTTCGGTCCGACTGGCCACGCCCTGCTGGAATGCAATCTCGCTTGCTCGATTGGCAGCGAGATGGCCTTCGCACAGTCCGCCGCAACGGCCGGTATCCCGCTCGAGGCGCTACTCGAGCATATTCTAGCCACCAGCCTTGACCGGCAATGGGGCCACGGCGCCTGCCAACCGCCCCCGAGATAGCGCACCGCCACCTTGATGATGTCGTCGCTCTGCTCGACCCCCGTCGAGAACGCTTCGACGGACACCAGCATCCCATCGCATAGGCCCTCGGGCGAAGTGTCGGCAAGGGATGAGAGTTCGGCCTCCAGACGCGGTTCGCCATGCCGCTCGCCAGCTACGCCCGGACCCTGATGGAGCACGCGGGCCGCGAGGGGGCCGCCACGCTGCGGAACGGCGCGATCCTGCGTGTCACCATCGCCGGTGCCGCCGGCGCCGGTGACTTCGAGGTCGCCGGGATCGATCGTCTCGAGCCGTGGCCCGAAACCGCCTGATCCCATGCGGGCACGCTTCACCCGGAGAGCAGGCTACGGTCATGTTTCAGCCACGATCCTCGTGAAGGCGGTCATGTCCACGTTGCCGCCGCTCACGACGCAGACCACGCTGCCCGAGAGGTCGGGGACCTTGTCCGCGAGCACCGCGGCGACGGAGACCGCGCCTCCTCCTTCCGCGATGACTCGATCGTTCCGGTACAGGTGCCGCATCGCGCGAGCGATCTCCGACTCGGTGACCAGCACGTAGTCGTCCACGAGAGCCCGCACCAGCTCGAAGCTGTACCGGTTGTCGAGGCCGATCCCGCCACCGAGGCTGTCCGCGAGCGAGGGCGTTTCCTCGACCTCCACCGGGCATCCGGCGCGCACGCTCTCGTACATGGCCGCGCCCTGCTCCATGGTCACCGCGACCACCCGCGTGCGAGGGTTCGCGGACTTCAGCGCGAGCGCGATGCCCGAGAGCAGGCCGCCGCCGGAGAGCGCCACGATCATGGTGTCCACCTCGGGCTGGTCTTCCAGGATCTCGATGCCGATGGTGCCCTGCCCGGCGATCACCAGCGGGTCGTCGAACGGATGAACGAGCGCGAGGTTCTCCTCGGCCACCAGGCGCTGCGCCTCGACCTCGGCCTCATCCTGGGATCGCCCGACGGTACGGACCTCGGCGCCGAGCGCCTCAATCGCCTCGCGCTTGTTGCGAGGCACGAGCTCCGACATGCACACGACGGCGCGCGCGCCGACGCGCCGCGCCGCATGCGCCACCGCCCGGCCGTGATTCCCGGTCGAGACGGTGACCACACCCCGTGCTCGCACTGCGTCGCCGGAGGCGCGTATGAAGTTCGTCGCGCCCCGCAGCTTGAATGCGCCGGTATCCTGCGCGGTCTCGAGCTTGAGAGAGATACGCGCGCGACCGAGCGCGCACAGGGACGGCGAGGCGACGAGTGGAGTGCGTCGAATCCACGGTGCGATACGGGCGCGAGCGAGATAGAGATCGCGCAGCGTGATGCGTTCACCAAGCGTCACTCGAATCCCGCTCCACCGTATCTGGGGATCTGGCGAATCTTCGACGGTGGACTGTAGCAACGCCAGCCGAGCAAGAGAAGGCAATGCGCACCCCGCGGGTGAGGCGCCCTCCCGGGTGCGTTATCCTCGACCGTCCGCGGCTTCGAGCGCAGATCGGGCGGCGCTCGATTCCCCCGCGGCAGTGGGTGATCGATCGCGGGACTCACCGGAACAGAAGGAAGGTGCTGCATGACACATCGCAAGATGCTTGCGACCGCCGGCGGAGCGATGCTTCCAGCCGCCGGCGCGTGCGCCGAGTAATGCAGATCGACGCACGACCCGAGGAGGTCGGGCTCTCGACCCCGCACCTTGCACGGATCACGCAGTGGATGCGGCGGTGGGTGGACTCGGGAAAGCTTCCCGGGCTGCTCGTCGCCATCGTGCGCAACGATCGCCTCGCCTGGTTCGAGACCTGTGGCTATCGCGACGTCGAGACGAAGCGCGCGGTCGAACCGGACACCATCTAT
>JAKZYK010000189.1:0-2993 GCA_047514485.1 Gammaproteobacteria bacterium | reverse complement strand
GCGAGCCGGGAGTTCGCGCACGAGAGTGTGTGCGTCGATGCCCAGCGCGCGCCCGTCGCAACCGAATCGCCACGGTCACCGGCCGTGAGCCGGTGATGCGGGCATACTCCGAAAACAGTTCCGCCGAAAATGTTCTGAGCGGCAACCGTACATAGACGGATTCGAGAAGCTCGGCCTGTGGCCTCACGTAGCCCAGGATGCACACCTCGAGACCGCATGCGTTCGCGAGGTTCTCCACGTGTTGCGCGGCCAGTTGACCCGGGGTCTTGGTGAACAATCCATGTGCAGTGAACATTGACCCGCTCATTACGACAGTACAGGCACCAGCCACTGCAATCTCCCGCTCCAGCGCCTGCCACGCATCCGCATCCACGTGTTCCAGGTACCACTCTCCCGACAGCAGAGTGACAAGATTGCTATGGCTGAAGTCAGGCAACCTCCCGGTAGCAGGCACCTGTATGCCGCGCTTGCGCAGCTCCGGATCCAATTTCTTCAGAGCATGGCGGATCGTTGTCGAACCGGTTCTGGGCATGCCAACGTGGACGAAGAGCGTACCTCTCCTCTCGGGCATATTGTTCTCCTGGTAGACTTCGATGCGACGTATCCTCTCCAACCCGGCGCTGTGGATGCAGGGCCTCGGCGGTGTGACGCTACCGCCCCGCCTACCAAGGATTCCTCGAATTCCTGTGCATCTCAGGGAGTACCAAAAAGTGTGGGGTTCAAGCGGCGAAGACAACCTCGACCCGGGACGGGATTCGCAGGCATTGGAGCGGGAGTCCTCGCAATCGGCGGTGTCGCCTGACAAATGAGTCAGGCGATGGAGGTCGCCGGAGTGGTATCGGGAGCGCCGTGAGCCGCTCGGCACGGGAGGCTCATCCCGCGTCGCGTGCATCGCGCCACGCGAGCCATTTCTTCACCGTGCCGAAATCGAACTCGGGGCCGCTGACCCCGACCGAGATCTCATCGGCGCCGGCATCGGCGATCGCATCGGCCTGATCGAGCGCACCGGCATCCACGCCGATGGACCGGTCGATGGCCTTCGGATCGCGCCCGACCTTCGCGCACCATGCATCGAGCACGTCGTTCTTGTGCCGCACCTGCTCGGCGGCCGTGCGCTTGCCGGTGCTGTCGCCCGCGAATCCGTGCCAGATGTCGGCATGCTCGGCAGTCAGACGCAGGGTGACCTTCTCGCCCCCGCCTCCGATCATCAAGGGCAGCGGACCCAACGGCGGCGGATTGAGCTTGCCGATCCGCGCCTTCATGCGCGGGATCGCGGCCGCGAGGTCCTTCAACCGGCTCGCCGCGGTGCCGAACTCGTAGCCGTACTCGTCGTAGTCGCGCTCGAACCATCCCGAGCCGATACCAAGGATGAAACGGCCTCGGGAGACGTGGTCGATGGTGCGGGCCATATCCGCGAGGAGCTCCGGATTGCGGTACGTATTGCACGCAACGAGCGGCCCGAAGCGGATCGTCTCCGTCGCTTCCGCGAGCGCCGCGAGCATCGTGAAGCACTCGAAGTGCGCGCCGCCGGCGTCTCCGAACAACGGGAAGAAATGATCCCAGGTGTAGACGCGATCGGCACCGATCTCCTCCGCGGTCATGAATGCGCGGCGGATGTCGGCGAACTCGCAGTGCTGGGGGTACACCTGAACGGCGATACGGGTCATGAACTCGGTTTCCTGTGCGGTAGCGGCAAGGGTAAGGGCAATGGGTGTGGGGACAGATGCGGCGCGATCAGGATACGGCGCGCGATGGGCTCGCGAAAGACCACGCCGCCCGCGATGAGCGATGCTGCATGCTCATAGTCACCGAGGACGGGGCCGAGAGCTTGACCAAGCTTCCGTTCGGCCCCGAGCATCGAGTCGCCGGAGCCTGACCCGTAGGCGGCACTCGTTTCATTGCGCACCTGCCGCAAACCAGGACCGTTTCACCGGGCGACCGGATACAGGTGCGGCTGAATGCTTCCATGGCGGTGGTGCTTGCCACAGCTGCCACCCGAGCCCTACCGCTCCACCGCATATGCGGCAAGAGCCGCGCCCGCCACGCGCATCGTGGCCGACGGCGACGTCGTTGACCTTGGCAGCCGACACTTCGAGGTCATTCATACCCCGGGACACTCACCGGGAGGGATCGCATTGTGGGAAGCGGCCACGAACATCCTGTTCTCGGGGGATGTCGTGTATGACGGACCACTGGTCGAGGATGCCTACCACTCCGACCCCGGCGACTACTACGCCAGCATGAAACGGCTCCACGACATCCCCGTGCGGGTCGTGCATGGGGGCCATTTCCAGAGCTACGACGGCGAACGCCACCGGCGGATCATCCGCCGGTGGCTGGACGGCAAAGAGCGCGCTTGAGCCGCGGGCGTTGAAAGCCAGCTATCCGCCGCCGGCCGGGAAGCCGGCACTCTCACCCGACTGCGGTCGATCATGCATCAGGGGCGATGGGCGCACCCGGTTGAACACCAGTTTGCAAGACCCGAGAATCGCCAGGCGCCATCCGTTCACAACGCACCGAATGGATCACACAAGATTACACAGCGACGGTCCTTCGTCGAATCATCGCCCTCCGCCCGATACGGAGCTGAGCGGCCCTCTTCGGGTTGTGGAAGTACCGATACCCGTCTCCGGCTCGCTCGGGATTACGCACTGCCCGGGCCGGAACCGGATCGACTCGGCCGGGCGTCAATGGAAGCGCAACCTTCGCGATGACCTGCGGGATCTCATGGCATGGGGCGCCAGCGCCGTTTTGACACTTGTCGAAGACCACGAGTTCGCTCGTCTCGGCGTACCCGAATTCGCGACCGAGATTCGCAGGACCCGGCTCTTGTGGTATCACATGGCCATTCTGGACATGTCGGCGCCGGGAACGGCGTTCGAGGAAGCCTGGTCGCGAGATGGAGCCCGAGTCTTCGGGTCTCTTCGCGATGGCGAGCGGCTCGTTGTCCACTGCGCGGGAGGCCTCGGGCGAAGTGGGATGGTCGCGGCGAA
>JAKZYK010000188.1:0-2616 GCA_047514485.1 Gammaproteobacteria bacterium | reverse complement strand
GCGACTTGATGCGTCGGCGCGTCGAGCACGTCCTGGTAGGTGGCCCGGCGGGTCGCATCGTGCTTGTGCGAGGCGGATTGAGCCATCGAGGTCCTCCTCGAGTCAGGGTATCGTGGAAGGGCAGGCGGACGCCTCGAGGGTGCGGTCCGTCGGGTCGACGAGCCACAGGTGGGGAACACCTTCGCGGGCATAGACCGGACGCTTTTCGTGCAGATCGAGCTTGCGCGTCGAGGCTGAGAGCACCTCACACACCCAGTCCGGCGCGAGGGCGAAGTACGCTGTGTCGGGCAACTCCGCCATCCGCTCCCGGCGCCACCCCGCGAGGTCCGGGACCAGGATATCGTCACCGACGTGCAACTCCGGCTCGAAGATGATCCACCATCCGCCCGGCCCGCCGCGGCCGAACTGAAACGTGGTCAGCAGATCGCTTCCGAGCGACGAGCTGGCCACTGCATGGGGCGGTGCCGGCCGCGGGTGGGTGTGCAGCGTCCCGTCGATGATCTCGGCGACGCGATGTTCGGGTGCGTCGAGCACGTCCTGGTAGGTGGCCCGGGGTCTGCGGGTCGAATCGTGCTTGTGCGCGGTGGATTGGGCCATCGAGTTCTTCCTCGGATCAGAGTACCGGGCGGCGCCGGCGGCGCAAGATCCGCGAGAGCACGTTTCTGCAGGCGTCGGCGCAGGTCCGGGCGCCTGCTCGCAGGTGGGCGATGTCTGTCCGGCACACCAAGCATCGCCGGAGGAGTGCTGGTGCGATCTCGAGCTGGCGGGCGTCGTCCTCGATCGCCTGGGCGCACGGTGTGCAGACCGACCAGGCTTGACCGCGCTTTCGCGCGTTCTCGGCGATGACGCTTCGGCAGCGCCGGCATCGTCGCCGGCGTCCCGCGGTGCACTCGAGCAGTTCCAGCGCAAGCCGCACTGTGCGGGGATCGGCGGTGGCTCTCGCGGATGGTTGCGGACCGGTCATGGCCATGAACAGTATCACGACCCGATGAACCATGACACGGTTACAGTCCGATGTGACCGTATGGGGATTCTGGAACGCGGGTGAGCTCGGCGCGGCGGCTACTCGGAGCCGCAAGCGGCTGGATTGGTTCCACAACCGTCGGTTCCTCGAGACCATCGGGAATCGGTCTCCGGGCCGAAGCCGAAGCGGCGTACTTGCCAGAGGGAGCACACGGCTTTGGCCGCGTGGCTCAACCATATCAGTCTCTGGAAAACTCGGCGCGGTTCAAACCTTGCGCAGCCGGCTCGTGTACGCGCGCGTGTCCACAGCCGGCCAGGATCTCGCGATCCAGCGCTACCGCCTCTACGAGGCGGCCCGCGAAAAGCTGTTCGAGGAGAAAACCTCCGGCGCCCGCAAGAAGCGGCCCCAGCTTGAGCGCCTGCTCACCGAGCTACGCGCCGATGACGTCGTCGTCGTCACTCGTCTCGACCGTCTCGCGCGCTCCACCTCCGAGCTGTTGCGCATCGCGGAGACGACCGAGGAGAAAAACGCTGAACTTCAATCCATTGCGGAGCCCTGGGCCGATACGACGACCCCGGCCGGGTGCATGGTGCTCACCGTCTTCGCTGGCATCGCGGAGTTCGAGCGCTCGCTGATCGCCACCCGAACCGAGGAAGGACGGCGCGCGGCTCAAGCACGCGGTGTCCCCTTCGGCCGCCCGCCCAAACTGCGCCCGGACCAGCGCACCCTCGCTCGGCATCTCATTGAAGAAGGAAAATCCGTGAGCGCAGTCGCCCGGACATTCCATGTCCATGTCGCAACGATCTATCGCTGCCTCCACGACAAGGCGGCCTTATGACAGTACATCGTTCCGCTCGCACGCGCGGTCCAAGGCCAGGGCGGGCATCGCGTGACGAGGTCGGCCAAGTTCGTGTTCGCGCCCGGGAACGTTGTCATCCATCTCGAGGTGTGACACCGAGCGTAGGATCGTTCGCGTTGCGTTCTTCAAGATGTCCATATATGCACGTTCGGGCCGTTTGGGCCAACAAGGGCGAAGCGCACCACGCGCTCAAGAACGCCTTGCGCATCGGCCGTCAGGGTGAAATCCGCGACCGCACCACCGAAGGCCAGCACTTCCGCATAGCCGGCCTGAACCTCCTCGCTCCGGGGCGGGATTCACAGGCTCCATGACCAGAAAACCGAGCTGGCTTACCTACCCGTACAACTCTTCACCCCACACTTTTCGGTACTCCCCTCCTTGCACTCGTGTCACAGCGCGCCCCGCGCACGCCGGCACGGCCCGAAGCGCGGCACTTCCTTCCACGGAGCCGATCAGGGAGACCGTGATCACCTCCGGGTACGCCCACCAAGCCGCCGTCACCGCATCGGCGCCGCGGCGGAACTCGCGGTAGCGACGCAGGAGCCATTGCTTACGCTGCTCGATGCCGCGCTCGGAGAGCGGGGGATCCTCTTCGTCATGGATCCAGGCAATGCGCATGCACGACGTTACAGACGCTGGATGGATCGATCGATCACGTGCGGCGTCGCCCCATGTTCGCGCGATGGCGCATCAGCGCGCCGCGGCGACGGGCGGCGACCGTGGAGAGCGCCATGCGTACGTACCGCTCGTCGATATCGTCAGGGTCGAAGGGCTTCCCATACCAGGTCAGCAT
>JAKZYK010000187.1:0-5268 GCA_047514485.1 Gammaproteobacteria bacterium | reverse complement strand
TCGATGAGGCGAAGAGCGCGGCGGAGGCATTCATTACCAGCGCCTCGTCGTTCGTGATCCCGGT
The DNA here is from genome assembly GCA_047514485.1 of Gammaproteobacteria bacterium. Lineage (GTDB taxonomy): Bacteria > Pseudomonadota > Gammaproteobacteria > HK1 > HK1 > HK1. The sequence goes on along the minus strand of JAKZYK010000187.1, from coordinate 5,204 downwards.
GACCGGCATCGACGGCGAGACGATCGGAGACGGCAGGCCGGGCGCGATCACGACCCGGCTGCGTGAGATCTACATCGCGTCCGCGCGCGCTAGCGTCGATCGATAGCCGAACGACGGACGCGCACGCCGACCGCGCAGCGACGGTTCAGTCGGCCGCTTCCGATACCACGCCGAACGACGGCGCGATCATCGCTCCCCGTCGATGCAGAGCGCTGATGAACTCGTGTTCGAAGGAATCCGCGACCGAGCCGATGACCCGCTCGTTCGCGAGCAATGCATCCGACCAGGCGCGAACCAGCGGGAACTCGTTCAGCAGCCCGCAGCCGAGCCGGGTCTCGACCAAGGCGTAGCGCTGCAGGAACGGTGCGTAGGCGGCATCGACGAGACAGAGCTCCGCGCCGTTGAAGTACGGCCCGTCATTGCCCCGCTCGTTGGCGAGCGCTTCTTCGAGCTTGGCAAGCCGCCCGCGTGCGACCTCGATCCCATTGGCGAGAGCAGTCTTGTCCCTGGCGTAGTACACGCCGCCGAGGCCAGCGGAGAAATCGGGAACGAAGTCGGTCCACGCCCGGTTACGCGCACGCTTGAACGGGTCTTCGGGATGCAGGCGCGGGGGAACCATCTCGTCGAGGAATTCGGCAATCGCGTTCGACTCGAACAGCGGCTGCCCGTCGACGGAGAGCACCGGCACCTTGCCGTGGGGAGAGATCGCGAGAAACCAGTCGGGCTTCTCGCGCAGGTTGATGTACGTCACTTCGAACTCGACGCCCTTGGCACGCAACACAATCACGGCGCGCTGTACCCAGGGTCAGGTAACGGAGCTGATCAGATGGTATGTCTCGTTCATCGTGAGGGTCTCGGGGTGGATGGCACGGCCGCGCGCCGAGGTCGGCGGCGACGGAGCGCAACATAGCGCGCCCGGCGCGGTGCGTCGAGGACGAGGTGGGAACGACGTCCGGTCAATCGGACACCCCTTGCCCCATCGGCCCCGGGATGCTCAAGCCGCAGCGCAGGGCCTCGGTCTCCCAGACGTCGGCCGGCATCACGTTGGCGAGGTTCACGTCGGGGCCGAACGTGCGTACGAGGAACACCTTGAGCCGGTAATTGTCGGTGTGGTGCGTGCCCGGCACCCAGTGCCCGCTCAGCTCGAAGATCACGCGATCGGTGTCGAGGTCCGCGCGCAGGCCATCGGTGAGGGACTGGTTCGGGACGCCGTCGCGCAGCAGCTCGGCCCCTTCCACGAGGACCACATCCGCGCCGGCTTCGAAGCACACGCGCGCCTGCGCGATCAACGTCTCGGCACCCGAGTCCTCGCTCTTCGAGCCCACTTCGCCGTGGACCTCGAGACCGCACTCGACGGCGGTGCCGATGATCGCGCGCCGCTCGTCGTCGTCGAGCGTGACCACGTTGTCGGAGACTTCGATCGCATGGATCCCCAGCCGGACCGCCTCGTCGCAGAACGGTTTCACGCCGTCCATGCCCTGGGTGGCGAACACGTACTCCATGAACTGCCCGCCGAGAAACGGCCGCACTCCGTGCAATGCATAGAGATCGAGCTTGCGGCGGAGATAGTCTTCCTCGTAGAGCCTCGCGGTGCCGACCACGAGCTTCGCCAGATCCACCACCGGGGCCAGGAGATCCAGCCAGTCCTCCTGCTGCCCGAACGGCAGGCCCCAGTCCATCATCATGGTCAGACCCTTGCGCCGCGGCTTGGTCCTCGAACGTTCGGCGGGCAATGGGATGTGCGAGAAAGGCTTTGTCATCGGTGGCTCGAGCTCTTGTCAGCGGCCAATCGGGGCGCAGTGTACCGGAGCCGGTACATGCGCGATTGCAAGACCATGCGACGGTCGCGGTTCGATGTCGGGTGACTCCCGCGGCCCACCCGACTTTGCAGGGACATGTTGAAACCGAGCCATTGCCCAGGCGATGTGGACAGGCGATGCGGCGGGGACGGCGAAGCACGCGGCGGCGCCTATTTGCGCTCGGTGTCCTCCGAGCGTACGCGGCGGCTCGGCGGTGATGCGACGACGATGCTCACCGTCTCGGTGTCTGCATCGAACACGATCACCGCCTCGCCGCGGTCGAGCTGGTGCATGACCGCGCCGATCTTGTCTTCGAACGAGAAATTGCGCTCGCCGTAGTCCGTACCCTCGCGCAGCACGAACGACTCCACCACCCCGCGAAGCGCCGCTTCGCTGAGCTCGCGGTGGGAGATTTCCATTGAGTGATCTTCCGGAAGTGGGCTTGCTGCGGAATGCGCTTGCAGGGCGCCGACCCGCCAGTGCACGCCTTCGACGATGTCGCCGATGCCTCAAAACGATACACGATGGCTTGCTAAGATGCCTGTTGTCGGTCAAGGAGACGAGGAGACGTACGCGATGCATGACTTCGTGATCAGAAACACCCGCCTGTTCGACGGGCTCGGCGGTGGTCCCGTCGAGGGGGACATTGCGGTTCGGGACGGCCGCATCGCCGAGATCGGGGACGATGTCGGCGCCGGAAGGGAAATCGTCGATGCGGAGGGCCTCGCCCTCGCCCCGGGTATCGTCGACATCCACACCCACTTCGATGCCCAGCTCACGTGGGATCCATGGGCCACCCCGTCGGTCGGCCTCGGCGTGACCACCGTGGTCATGGGCAACTGCGGCTTCACCATCGCACCGTGCCGCGAGCGCGACCGCGATCGAACCCTGCGCAACCTCACCCACGTCGAGGGCATGTCGCTCGATGCGCTGCTGGCCGGGGTCGACTGGGACTTCGAGACGTACCCGCAGTACCTCGACATGTTGGAGCGCAAGGGCATGGTGCCGAACGTCGCCTCCTTCATCGGGCACTCCTCGGTGAGGACCTGGGCCCTCGGCGAAGAGGCGTCGGACCGGGCCGCAACGGAGGCCGAGGTCGCGGAGATGAAACGCCTGGTCGCCGAGGCGATGGAAGCCGGCGCGATTGGATTCGCCACCTCCACCCTGGAGCAGCACAACGGTGAAGCCGGCATTCCGATGCCCTCGCGGCTCGCCGACGAGCACGAGATGCACGAGCTCACCGGCGTGCTCGGGGACGCCGGCAAGGGCGTGTTCATGCTCACCAAGGGCATGACTTCGACGATTCCGTGGCTCGAGAGCATTGCCGCGAACAACGGCCGGCCGGTGATGATCGCGGCGATGTTCATCGATCCGAACGACCCCGAGCGGGTGTTCCGCGAGCTTGCGGAGATCGGCGGCGCGCGCGGGCGCGGCCGCGAGCTGTGGGCCCAGGTCGGCTGCTTCCCCCTCGGCATGGAGTTCCAGCTCCGCCACCCGTATCCGCTCGAGGCATTCCTGGCGTGGCGGCCGGCCATCCTCGCGGAAGGATCGGATGCGTTCCTCGAGATCCTGCGCGAGCCCGGATTCCGGGCCGCGCTGAAGGCGGAGGCACGCACCGCGACGGTGCCGAACCGGTTCTCGTACCACACCTTCGAGACCCTCACCGTCATGGAGACGACCTGCGACAAGCATTCAGGGTACGCCGGCCGCCGGGTCGCCGATCTCGCGCGCGAGCAGGGCAAGGACCCGTTCGACTGGCTGCTCGACTTCGCGCTCGACGACGGGCTCGACGCCCTGCTCGACTGCAAGCTGTTCAACACCGACGAGGACCGGGTGAAGAATCTGCTGCGTCATCCGCATGCGGCGCTGGGGCTCTCCGACGCGGGCGCGCATCTCTCGTTCCTGTGCGATGCCGGCTTCGGGCTGCACCTGCTCGGCCACTGGTCGCGCGAGCGCGGCGACATCGCGCTTCCCCAGGCGGTCGAGTCGGTGACGAGCCGGGTCGCCGATGCGTACCGCATCAAGGATCGCGGGCGGCTCGTCCCGGGTGCGTGCGCGGATCTGCTGCTGTTCGATCCGCACACGGTAGGGCGCGGCGAGAAGGTGCGCGTTCAGGACCTGCCGGCTGGTGCGACCCGAGTGCATACCCCGGCGGTGGGGGTGCATGGGGTATGGGTCAACGGAACGCGGGTGGTCGACGAGGCGGGTCCGATCGAGGGCGCTAGTAGTCCGGGTAGCCTGCTGCGCGACTTCGCGGATTGATCACTCATCGAACAATCGATTGGTGGTTTGATCGATCACGGCCGCCCACACCGGCGGCCCACACCGGCGGCCCCGTTCCCGGCGACGTGAGTCGAGGGGTTAGAAACGCCTGAAACCGATGGGTGCGGCCGGCGTGCCGGCGGGATTGATCGCGCGACGGATCAGCGGTGCGGGCGTGCAAGCTCAGCAGCAGTGAGCGGCCGGAACGAGAGCTGCTACGGAGCCTGCTCGCTCCCCCGGGCGAACGCAGTCGCGATCGACCGGCCCTCGTCGCCCCACGCCTGCACCCGGGTCCGAAGCTCGGGGTCGATGCGGTCGAAGCCTCTCATCTCCTCGATCAGCCCCGCCGCGGCGGCGATCATCTTTCCCGCTTCCGTGGCCGCATCCTGCATCTCGGGGTTGCGGCCGGCGTACCACCGCAGCCACATTGTCTGAAGCCGCATCGCGCACCCGATGCGAGCGGCGGTCCGCTCCGGCATCTCGACCGGCGTGGCGTGGTAGCGAGCGCCGTGAGCGGCCTCCGTGTTGCCATCAAGCTCGCGGATGGACGCGGCGAAGAGCCGTCGCTCCTCGGCGTCGCGGACGCGTCCGCGGTAGGCGTTCTCGAGCTGTGTCGCAAGCGCGTCGAGGTCGTGCACCGTCGCCGGGGAGAGTCCGAACCCGGCAATGACGGTCTTGGCCAGCACCTCGGCCGCCTGCTGCGATTCCTCGACGACCTTGGGCACGTAGAGGAGCCCGTTGAATGCCGCTTCGCACAGGACGAGGAACGCGCAGCGCAGGTCGTCGGTCGCAGTGTCGAGGTTTCGCTTGAGGTCTTCAGGGTTCACGTCGAGGTTCTCGATGCGGCACGGCGGCGGGGTCCACTCCCCCGCGAGCAACCGGCCTTGACGCGCGATCGCACTCTCGAGCCGCGTCCCCTGGTTGCAGTGCGCCTCGATCGTCTCCGGCTTCATCACCACCGGGCAGACCCGTTCGAGCTTGCCGAGGAGCCTCGTTGCGGTCTCTTCGTCATCGGGAGCGGCGTGCGAGAGAATGGCGACGTCCCAGTCGCTCGTCGCCCGCGCGGTCCCGCGCGCCCTCGACCCGTACAGCACCACGGCCTCGATGCCGGGAATAGAGCCCACGGCCTCGGCCGCTGTACGC
>JAKZYK010000186.1:0-3248 GCA_047514485.1 Gammaproteobacteria bacterium | reverse complement strand
TGTCGTGCGCGCCGCGCGCGTCACCGTGCCGCCCTCAACCTCGAGCAGCCCGCCCTGCACGGTGCGGTAGCTCAGCCCCGCGGGCTCTGCGCTGAACCGCAACTCGACCGTGAACGCCGTCGCCCCGTTGTGCTGCTCCGGCACCCCCTCGAAGCGCGCGCTCGGGCCTTCGGGGGTGCGCGACCCCCCCCTGCACCAGCGTGCCGTTGTGCCCGAGCGCCGCGTCGGCGCCCGTCGCGACGCTGCGGATGGCGCCGCCATTGAGCGCCAGGCTGTCCGGCGCGACCGTCATCACGGTGTGGTCACCGTCGCCGTCGACCAGCGTGTAGCCGAACTCGAGCTCCGCCGTTCCGCCGCCGCGCAGATAGGCCGCGCTCCGTGTCGCCGCCGGGCCACCGAGCCCGATCGCGACCGAAGGCACGCCGTTCGCGGTGTCCACCGCGACCGCCTCGCTGAAGGCGAGCGTCACCTCCACCGTCTCGCCCTCGGTCCATTGCCCGTCCGAGCCTGCCTCGCTCACCGCGGGAGTGCTCGTCACGACCGGCGGCTCGATCTCGATCTGCGCGTCTGGACACGGATGGTTGACCGTGTTCGACGAGTCCGTGATCTCCACGCACAACGAACTCGGTGTGCCTATCCGGTTCATCCGATTCGTAAAGAAGCGCTCCGGCTTATCGATCAGCTCCAGCACGTGCGGCTTGTTGGCCCCGGCATACGTCCACACGACCTGCGTGCGCTCCCAGTAGCCCGAGTTCGAGCTGTCCCAGACGATGAATTTCCGGGCGAAGCCGCGGTAACCGCTGAAGGTGCTGTCGGTGGTATTGTCGTAGGCGTCGAACTCCGGGATGCGCCTCCCGGGCGGCCCCAGGCGGGTTGCTACGGTGCCGACTGTGCTCGTAGGAAATTCAAGCACGCTGGAGTCGTACACGCCGCTCACGCGGGTCCGGTATGTCAGCGTCCCATTCCACGCCACCGTCGCCTTGGGGCTGCCGTCGGGGAGTTCCAGGGATACCGTGAAGTCGTTCGCCGGCACTTCGCTGCGCGCCGGCAGCCGGAGCGTGGACCACAGCGAGCAGGGCCCGCGCCGTTCTCCTCTGGTAACCGTGCATATTTGTGCCTCGTAGGTGGCGCCCGGATCGAGGTAGCGCAGGAGGAGTTCGCGCGCGTCCACCCCCACCTTCCGGAAACTAGCGCCCATTACTCTGCCGACGGTTCTGTATCGCACATGGTAGGCCAGGACCCCGGTCGCGTCGGGCGGCGCCTGCCACCTCGCCCGCATAAGGCCCGCCGCCCCCGGCGGCGCATCGAGGAGCACCCCCCACGCGGCATTGCGCGCCAGGGGGCCGACGAGCTTGACCGCGACCGTGTCGCCCGCCGACCAGTTCAGGCCGTGGTTGGAGAAACTGAAACTCGTCGTTGTCCCGGGGTTGTCGATGGCGAAGGACTTCCGGTCAGGGCCGGTCCCGATCTCCAGCGAGAAGAGACCGGGCCCGAGGAGGCCGTCGGGGGGGTCGTGCCGGAAGAGCGCGAAATGCTGAACGTCAGGTTCCCTGAGCCATTGCTCGGGTGTCCAAGACTGTCCGGTTGAATCGTGGCAGTGCCGTAGGTGAACGTGTCGGGCGCGATGCTGCCACGAGTCCCCCTAAGAAAACCTACGCTTGTCGGAACCTTCGAGTGGTTGCACGCATGGCACGCCGCCACCCGGTTGTGCGGGGCGTCACTGCCCCCACGAGATTTTGCTACAACATGCTCAATCTCGAGTCGCTCGGCGCTCCCGCAGTACAGGCACCACGCACCGTCGCGGGTCAACACCGCCCCGCGCTGGTACGCGCTGCCTTCGAGCGAGGGGTCGCGCAGCTTCGCCACGTCGAACGCGGAGACCTCGACGGCAAATGTCGCCTCCGCTCCGTCGGCGGTCGCGAATTTCAAGATCCATCTGATCCAACGCAAGGTGCCTTCCACCCGATGCTCCAAGCTCGGCGGGAGCCATCCCGGCGCCCGGGTCCTGTGCTTCCACCGCGCGGGCTTCGCCGCGCGCCCCGTTCTTCGTTTGCGCCGGCACCGCCGTGCCGAGCGCGCACCTCTGCGTTGCTCGAGAGCCTGCTTGATGCGCTCCCCGCGGTGGGAGATCTCGGCGCTCCACACGACGGCGTTGTCGATGATGACGGTGAGTCCCGTCGTCTTCGCTCCAGGGTCCACCCCGACCCGCACCGATGTGACGCGGCTCCAGTGGCGGATGAAACATTCCGTGGTGTGCCGGCACCGGAGTTCACACACGGTCGCTCCGATGCGCACGATGCGTGCCTTGCCCTTGGTTCGCCACATTCGGACGAGTGCGGGGTGAGCCAGGCCCAAGGGCGTTCCGGATCGATCGCTCACACCGACCCAAGGTTGTCCGACGAGCCCGGAGGGCGACTTGATCTCGATGGCCCGCGCTGGCGCGGGCTTCCTTCTTTCAGCGGTGTTACCGCCCTTCCTTGCGGAAGGGGTGTCCCCGATCAGACCGGGGGCCTCCTCGGTGTGTTGGAGGGGCCGGTGCGGAGCCTGCGCAGGACGCTTGGGGGGTTTCGCTCCTCCCGTTCGCGGGGTTGTCCTGCGCTGGCGCAGAGCTTGCGCTGGAGGAGCACGCGAAGGTACGTCCGTCCGGCCTTGGCACTGACATGTCAGTCCTCCTTCACACCTGGTTGAACGCCCCGGGCTCGCCCCGGGGTTGCCTCGTCAGTCCCGACATGGATGTCGGTTCGACGAGGCACCGCGCACGCTCATCGAGTTGCGCGTTCTGCCTCGATGCGCCGGGCGACCGCGTCGGCGCTTGTCCGTCGGGCGAGTTACCGATCTTCATGGTGTTCCCTCTCTCAGAACCGCATTCTCAGCTTCAACCCCACTTCGTGCTCCGGCGCGGTGTCGTCGTTCACGCTCTCGCGCCGTCGCGCCTCGAAGGTGAGTTCGAACGATCGGCCGTTCTGTGTTCTCGATCTATCCTGTATCAGCTGCCAGCCGAGGCTCACGTCGCGCTCGGTTTCGCTCAGGCCGAAAACCATTTCCGGTGTCCATGTGAAGCGCCCGCCGAAGGCCGGTAGCCCGTACCCGAGCTTCAGCTCGAGCCGTCGACTCTCGGGCTCGGCCTCTCCGTCGTCGTTGGCAGCGAGCGCATTGAGCGTTGAGCTTGTGAGCAGTGCGTTCAGCCCGTCTGCCGCCGATCCCCCGACCGTTTGCGTGAGTGTCAGCTTTGCTCCCCGATCGGACGA
>JAKZYK010000185.1:0-3441 GCA_047514485.1 Gammaproteobacteria bacterium | reverse complement strand
GGCTCGGAGCCGAACCGCTCGCCGCATCCCCGCCGCGGCATGACGCTGCGCTACATGCCGACCACCTCGGTCTTCGACCGCGATCTGGCCCGCCGGCTCGCGGACGAGAAGGGGATCATGGACCACACCAGGCGGACCCTGTTCCTGATGCGGGGCGGCGATCCGTCCGGCCGCAACGACTTTCGCCTGCGCTGGTAGGAGTCCGGCATTCCAGGCCGAGCACGCATGAGCAGTGTCTGCACGATCGTCATCGAACGGGACGAGGACGGCTCCTTCGTCGGTTAACATGCCCATTCAGATGACACTCAAGGCAGTGCCGCAGGGCGTGCCAGTGAGGCTGTGGACCGATACCGCGCAAAGCGAGGCCCTCGACCAGCTCAAGAACGTGGCGCGCCTGCCCATCACGTACTCGCACGTCGCAGCGATGCCGGACGTGCACTACGGCCGGGGGGCGAGCGTTGGAAGCGTGATCGCAACGCGGGCGGCAATCATTCCCGCCGCGGTCGGGGTCGACATCGGGTGCGGCATGCACGCAGTGCGACTGGACCTCGAGGCCGGCCAGCTGCCGGACAACCTGCGTGCGGTGCGCGACGCGATCGAGGCGCGAGTGCCGGTCGGCTTCGCGCGGCATGCGGAGCTGAGGCGCAGCGCCAGGCCCCGCGTACGAGCACTGGAGAAGCGTGTGGATCAGGTGCTTGAGCGAACGCCCGAGGTCGCGAGGCGAAGGAAGAAGCTCGACGAGGCATGGCGCCTCAGCCTCGGAACGCTCGGGGGCGGGAACCACTTCATCGAGCTTTGCCTCGACGAGGCGGATCGCGTGTGGCTGATGCTGCACAGCGGGAGCCGCACGCTCGGCGCAGCGATCGGCGAGCACTTCATCCGCAGTGCACGGGAAGAGGCTGAACGGCTCGATCGAAGGCTGCCGGACCGGGACCTCGGATGGCTCGACGAGGGAACGAAGGTATTCGACCGGTACTGGGAGGCTTTGACCGTCGCCCAAGATTACGCACGCGAGAACCGGCGGGCGATGACCGAGGCCTGCCTGGAAGCGCTGGCGCAGACGCTGCCGGGGCATCGCGTGACCGACGAAGCCATCGAGTGTCACCACAACTACGCAAGCCGGGAAAGACACGCAGGTGCGGAGGCCTTCGTCACCCGCAAGGGCGCGATCAGCGCACGCGCGGGCGAACTCGGCATCGTGCCCGGGTCGATGGGTGTCCACTCCTACATCGTGCGGGGGCGGGGAAACACCGAGAGCTTCCAGTCCTGCGCGCACGGCGCGGGGCGCGTGATGAGCCGGGGGGCGGCAAAGCGGCAGTTCACCACCGCTGATCTCGCCGAGCAGACCGCCGGGATTGAGTGCCGCAAGGACGCAGGTGTGATCGACGAAATCCCGAGCGCATACAAACCGATCGATGATGTGATGGAACGCCAGAACGATCTGGCGGAGCCGGTGCACAAGCTCAGGCAGGTGCTGAACATCAAGGGATGACACTTTGATGAGGAGAGAGACGTCGTCGTGGCTGGATAGCCACCAGGCGCAAAAGCTCACGACACTGCCGGGGGTCGCGCCAATCGAGCGGCTGCCACGCCGGGCGTTGAAGTGGACGGGAAACATGAAACGATCGTCAGGGCGAGGACCGCTCCCCTGCGCCCGGTGAAATGCACCGCCACGGACTGAAAGCACTCCTGGCAGCATACCGCGAGCGATGGCCGCAAGAGGCGGCGACGGTTGCACGCTTCGATGCGTTCGTCGACTCGCACCCCGACTGTTTCCACCGTTCCTGCCGGGTCGGCCACATCACGGGCTCGGCGTGGATCGTGGACATGGCGGGCAACCGCGTGCTTCTGGCACACCATCGCAAGCTCGGGCGCTGGCTGCAGCCCGGTGGTCACAGCGATGGAGACCCCGATACCCTCACGGTCGCGCTGCGCGAGGCGCGCGAAGAATCCGGGCTCGACGTGCGGGCGCTCGACGACGCCATCTTCGACATCGACGTGCACGGGATTCCAGCCCGTGGCCGTGAGCCGGCCCACTTGCATTTCGACGTACGCTTCCTCGTGCAGGCCGAGCACGACCGGTTCAGGGTCAGCGACGAATCGCATGCGCTCGCGTGGGCCCCAGCCGTGGGGCTTGACGCCCTGACCGACGAGGAATCGGTGCTGCGCATGGCGCGCAAGTGGGTGGTGCGTCGAGGCGACGGCGCGGGTAACGCCTGATTCCCCCCGTACCGGACAGAGAGCACGGGCCAGTTGGCGCATGCTGACACGACGCACCGAATGCGTGCACTGCGCATCCCGTACGGGACGGCAGCAGGTCCGACACCAACGAGACAACCCCGGGTGGCGATCCACATTCGAAACGCACCGGGGACATCGCGATGTGCTGCGAGCCTGCGCGGGCGATGTGACGCAGTAGGCGCAAGCAAGCGAGCGCCGAGAGGCGGACAGGTAAAATCAGAGGCTGTCCGCACTTGACGGCGAAGCGAGCGTGATCACCAAGCCCTACGCACCCCCACCGGCAGCCGCGAACCCGCGTGCCCAGGCCGGAGCGAACGCGGAGCGCCAAATGGCGCACTACCTGCATCGGCACTTTGCCGACGACGCAGAGGTGCACGTGCTGCACGACCTGCGCTTGCGCGACCCGGAGCAGCCCGAACAGACCGGCGACGCTGGAAGGTGCCAAATCGACCACCTCCTCATCCACCGGTGGGGGGTGTTCATCATCGAGTCGAAGTCGGTGACCTCGGAAGTCCGGGTCCGACCGGACGGCTCCGGCGGAGTGCTCAATCTGGGACGGCACTTCGATGCCGCCCAAAGCGACTGGCCGGCGCTGTGCCGGCGCATCGAGGAGGTCCTCGGCGGCCAACTGCAACTGGCGCCCGCCACTTCGACGCCGAGGCGGCGGTGCGCATCGAGACCGCATCGAGTCACGGCGTGCATCTGCACAAGGTACTGTCCGACGACGCCCAGGAGGTGCGCCTGTACTGCTTCTCCGAGGAGCGCGCCGCCAAGGAGCGCGGCATCGTCGAGCGCTTCGCCAAACGCTTCGAGGACGCGCTCACCAAGCTCTGCGAAGGGCTATCGAAACCGCGTACACAGAAACGCCTCGACAAGGTCTGGCAGCGCATCGGTCGGCTCAAAGCGCAAAGCCGCGGCGTCGCCCAGCACTACGACGTCGAACTCGACACCGACAAGACCGCACAACGCGCCACGGCCGTGCGCTTCACCCGCCGCCCGATCTCCGGTTCGATGATGACCCATCCCGGCGTGTACTGCCTGCGCAGCAATCAAACCGATTGGGACGAAGCCACCCTGTGGCGCACCTACTTCACCCTCACCGACCTCGAGGCGGTGTTCCGCTCGCTGAAATCCGAACTCGGTCTACGCCCGATCTATCACCACAAGCCGATTCGCGCCGACGGCCATCTGTTCATCACC
>JAKZYK010000184.1:0-16556 GCA_047514485.1 Gammaproteobacteria bacterium | reverse complement strand
GCCCGATGAGGAGCGGAATCTTGTCCCTTTCGCCGACGTGAAAGAGACGCTGGGTGACGGACGCGACGGTGACGTGGTTCTCGGGTGTCGCGTCAACCATCGTCGGCGAGTTCATGTGCTCGTACGCAAGCTCGCGGACCCGCATCGAGAGGGTGGCGGAGAACAGGAGGCTGAGCCGTTTCTGCGGGGGTGGCATGTGTCTCAGCAGGTAGCGGATGTCACGGATGAATCCCAGGTCGAACATCCGGTCCGCTTCGTCGAGGCCCGCCACCCGCACCGCGTTCAGGTGATAGATCTTCTGCTTGAAATAGTCGATGAGCCGTCCCGGGGTGCCTACCAGCACGTCGAGACCGTCGCGGAGCATCTGGCGCTGCGACTCGTAGCCGGTCCCGCCGAACACGACGCCGAACCGCAGGCCGGTGTGCAGCCCGATCTGCTCGGCATCCCTGTGAATCTGGACCGCCAGCTCCCGGGTGGGCGCGATCACGATGGCGCGAGGCTGTCCGTCGCCGGCGTCCGGATGCCGCGGCTCGCGCAGCAGCAAGTTCATGATTCCGACCAGGAATGCAGCGGTCTTTCCCGTGCCGGTCTGCGCCTGTCCTTCGACGTCGCGACCGGCGAGCAGCGCCGGCAGCGACTGCGCCTGAATCTGGGTGCAGTACTCGAAGCCGGCGTCCTCGATTCCGCGCAGGATTGACGGTTCGAGGTCGAGGCTCGCGAATCTGACCTCGGTGAGCAGCCGCTCGGTCATCGGCCCTTCACCGAAGACCTGCCGCGCTCGTGCACGTGCGGTGACGGGTGACCCGGGCCGCTGTCGGGGCGCGTGTCCATGCGAAAGAAATCCATCTGGATGATCATGGTGATGTCCATTCGACGTTTCGAGAATAACCCGTTGAGTTCCAGCCGGTTTTGTCCGCAGACATCATTCCGGCGGTCTGAATGACGGAAGAATCGGCCCGGATCGAGCTTGAATTGCCGAATCGAATCCGCTCACAATCGCTGACGCTCGACACTTGGAGGCAACCGCAGTGAGCGACAAGATCGTTCATGTCACCGACGGAAGCTTTGAGGAAGATGTCCTCAAGGCCGAGGATCCCGTACTCGTCGACTACTGGGCCGAATGGTGCGGTCCGTGCAAGGCGATCGCACCGATACTGGGCGAGATCGCCGAAGAATACGCAGGACGGCTCAAGATCGCAAAGCTGAACATCGACGAGAATCCATCCACTCCGCCGAAATACGGCATCCGAGGAATTCCAACTCTGATGCTCTTCAAGGACGGCAACGTCGAAGCGACGAAGGTCGGCGCCCTCTCGAAGTCTCAACTCTCGGCGTTTCTCGACAGCAACATCTGAATCGCAGACGCTCGCGGGCGCACCAGGAGGGTGCGCCCGCAGCGCCCGGCGAGAATCTGCACTGAACGGAGTACGACCCCGGCGTTTCGAGTGGACGGTGCCGGAGCACCGTGATAGCTTCGCTTTTCGAAGGCGGCGCCCAAAGGCCGCCGCACACTCCAAAGCCTCACAGCCAAAGTCCAGAATCGATCTCCCCGCGTCCCGCGCGTGGACGTTCGTCTGCATCATTCCAATTCCCACGCGCTGCACCAGCGCCACCTGATCAACGCGAAATTCATGAACCTCACCGAACTGAAGCAGATGCCCGCGCCGGAGCTCCTCAAACTCTCGCAGGAGATGGGCATCGACGGCGTGGCCCGCCAACGCAAGCAGGACATCATCTTCACCATTCTCAAGGGTCATGCGAAAAGGGGTGAAGACATCTACGGGGACGGGGTTCTCGAGATCCTTCAAGACGGATTCGGGTTCCTGCGCTCGGCCGACAGCTCCTACCTCGCCGGCCCTGACGATATCTACGTCAGTCCGAGCCAGATCCGGCGATTCAGCCTGCGCACCGGCGACACCGTGGCAGGCAAGATCCGGCCCCCGAAGGAAGGGGAGCGCTACTTCGCCCTGCTCAAGGTCGACGCGATCAACTACGACAGCCCCGAGGCGTCGAAGACCAAGATGCTGTTCGAGAACCTGACTCCGCTCTTTCCGAGCGAGCGCCTGCATCTCGAACGGGGCAACGGCACCACCGAGGATCTCACGCCCAGGGTCATCGACTTGGTCGCGCCGATCGGCAAGGGTCAGCGCGCTCTCGTCGTCTCCCCTCCGAAGGCCGGCAAGACCATGATGCTGCAGAGCATCGCCCACTCGATCATGACGAACCATGAGGATTGCTACCTCATCGTGCTCCTCATCGACGAGCGGCCCGAAGAGGTCACGGAGATGGCCCGCTCGGTGCGCGGCGAGGTCGTCTCCAGCACGTTCGACGAGCCCGCGAGCCGTCACGTACAGGTCGCGGAGATGGTGATTGAGAAGGCCAAGCGCCTCGCGGAGCACAAGCGCGATGTCGTGATCCTGCTCGATTCGATCACCCGCCTCGCCCGTGCGTACAACACCGTGGTGCCCTCGTCAGGCAAGGTTCTCACCGGCGGGGTCGACGCCAATGCACTCCAGCGTCCAAAGCGGTTCTTCGGTGCCGCGCGCAACATCGAGGAGGGCGGCAGCCTCACCATTGTCGCGACCGCGCTCGTCGACACCGGCTCGCGCATGGACGACGTCATCTACGAGGAATTCAAGGGCACCGGCAACAGCGAGATCCATATGGAGCGAAAGATCGCCGAGCGACGCATCTTCCCTTCCATCAACATCGACCGCTCGAGCACCCGCCGCGAGGATCTGCTGGTCAACGCGGCAAATCTCCAGAAAATGTGGATCCTGCGCAAGCTCCTCGCGCCGATGGAGGAAGTCGCGGCGATCGAGTTCCTCATCGACCGCCTCAAGGCGACGAAGACGAACGCGGAATTCTTCGACGCGATGAGGAGGCAGTAGCTCCGGACACCAAGCCCTCGTCCGGCACGCCTCGCCAGACGGAGCCCGAACCCACTAATTGCGGCACAGAAACAGGCTTCACCCTACTATCACCGACGCACTCTACATTCAGCGGACCTTGCGGGCGAGTGGAATGGATATCTGCGCAGCCATTTAGCCCCTGAACCCGACTCTGCAGAACTCCATCCCGCGAATCTCCCTCGACGAAGGCGCCCATACCGCCTGCACCGGTCGAAATTCGATCGCTCCGACGACATCGTGGGAGTCATTCCGATCACGTCGCCATACACGGTGACGATGGGCTCGGCGCCGACCTGCCTATGCGCCGATCGTCCGGTCGCAATCCCCAACGACGACAAGGGCGTCGCGGAATCGATCATCCGGTATCTCGTCAATTCCGCCCGGCCTGCCCGGGGGCAACGGCATCGGTCAGTACAACGCGGAATCGCGAATCGAAGAATCCCGAGAATGTATGGATCGGACGGAAAGCAGGACGACTACACAGATTACCGTGACACGTACCGGATCGAGAATACACGCCAAGCGCTGTTTGATGCCCCGCGCGACAGTATCCATCCATTCGGCGTCACCATCGACAATGCCGCGGAAGGCAATTTTCCGTACATGTATGGCGCGGCCAATTTGACCATTGCCGACGATGTGCGGATGCCTTCGTACAAGCTTTCGGATACCTACCGAAAGTTGACGCAATAGTCGCGCGACGTGTCGCCGAACCTTCACTGCATGCAAAACTCTGGTGATTTCGGTATTGATTGTTGTTTAGAATGTAGTAACCTTGCCGGATACCGGCAAGTACGGTACCAGAGGAAATGATCAATCGCACACGCGCGGATTGCCGGAGCTGTCGCCTGAATGGCGTCGTTTCCCCTGGCGAAAATTCGATGTTCGACCAACGACCACCAAGGAGCCGACCCATCCCATGGCAAATCTTGCAAACGCTTTGAAGGAAGAGATTGGCCGACTTGCGCGGAAGGAAATCCGCCAACAGACAGCAGGAACGGCCAAGTTGACGGCCCAGTGCGAGCGCGACATCGCCGCGTTGAAGCGTCAGGTTCAAGATCTCCAGCACAAGCTCTCGTCCCTGCGCACGCAGGACGCACCCAAGCAGACGGTAAGCAAGAGAAAGACGAGCAAAGAGACAGCGACAAAGCAGCAGGACGAGAAGGCCGCCGCGCCCACGTCCGCCAAACAATCATCGGCACGTGCGCGCTTCTCGGCAAAAGGCTTGAAAACGAGTCGCGAACGTCTCGGGCTGTCCGCCGACAACTACGGCAAGCTCGTCGGCGTCTCGGGGCTGTCGATCTACAATTGGGAGCAGGGAAAGGCGCGCCCCCGCGAGAGCAGTGTCGAGGCGCTGATGAGTATCAGGGGAATTGGCAAACGCGAAGCGGCCAAACGCCTGGGGGCTCTCGCGAAGCCGAAGGCGAAAGGGAACCGCGCGCCAAGAGCCAGCCGAGCGGCGAGCGAAGGCCAAGCCAAGAGCGAAGACCAAGCCAAGAGCGAAGACTGACCGACGAGTGTCGTGCGCCGGTTCCCGCAGGATGCGGCGCACGAGTCGGACCCTACGCCTGCGCGCCGCGTCCAGACGGCTTCATCACCGGCGTCACGCCCACGGGGGGGTTGCGTTCCAGCGCTCCCAGCTAGTCGTCTCCGACGTTGGAAATCTTTTCGTCGGCCCGAATCTCCCCCTTGGATACCCCAAGGGAATACAGCAATGAAACTCTACCTCGGGGGGGATCTCGAACATCGCGTACACGCGCTCCATCACCTGTGGATGCAACGTCGTCAGCACCGATCCGATCCCAAGCGCACGCGCCGCAAGCAGCAGGTTCTGTACGGGCGGATATACCGAATGAGCCATCTGCTTTCCTCCAACCGACAGCGCGAGGACGATCGCCGGAGCATCCACGATCTCGTCGGCGAGCCGTGACGGCATTTGATAGACGGAGTTCGGTGGAATGTCGTCCTTGCCCGTCCACCCGTACTCGTCCCGGCGTTTCGCCCACCAAGCTTCGTGGTAAAGCTTCCCGAATTCCCTGATTCGGTCCTCGTTCCGGATGACCAGGAATCGGGCCGGCTGGGTGTTGCCGCCGCTCGGGGCCTTGGAGGCGGCGTCGAGGATAATCTTCAGATGGGCGTCCGAAATCGGCCGATTCGGGTCGAGACGACGAATGGCGCGTTGGGTGAACATTGCCTCGCCGAGCGGCATGTCGAGCTCGGGCGGGGTCTCGATGCGTGTCAGTTCCATGGAGCGAGGTCTCCTCTAAAAAAATAATGATTTCTGATACTTAGCCGAATTTTCCAGTATCAGCTTGAGATATTCGTCCGAGCAACGGCGGACGGACTTTCCGCGAATGGTGCAATCGGATTCCAGGGCCAGTAACGACCATTATGCCGGCATAAACAATACCTGGGGGATTATCCCTCCGAGTTGAACGACAATCGGGGTTCCCTCACAATCCCTGCGCAACGAAAGACAGCGAGCCAGAGAGTCCCATCCATGTTCACCAACAATCCCTTCGCCGAGCTTTCGGCGTTCATACCACCCGCCGTCATGAAGACATATGTCATTGTGATGGTGGTCCTCGTGGTGGCCGGCACCCTGTTCGACGTACTTCATAAGAAAAGCGCCAAATATTTCTTCGCCGATTGGCGCAACGCGAAGAACAAAGGATCGAGGCGAGTCGGCGGCGGGGAAATGGTGTCTCTGGCGATCCGGACCGCCTGCGTGGAGGTGTTGACGTCCGCGGAGTTCTGCACCACGCGGCGCAGAATCGCCCACCTCCTGACGATGTACGGTTTTCTCGCTTACGTCATCACGACCGCCATCATGGCGATCGGCTACCCGACCCCGGCCACCCCGGCACCCGCCATTTTGCCGTCGCTGTGGCACATCGGAGCCCTGATGGTTTGCGCCGGCGGGTACTGGTTCTGGTTCTTCATTCGCGCAGATGTCGCGGCTGAGGGCAATTCACCGTTTCGCATCATGCGCGCAGATCTCTTCATCCTCTCGCTTCTCGGGAGCGTGACCCTGGGCCTGATCTGGTCCTTCCTGCAGACCGCGGGCGCCTCGTGGTGGACACACCTGTTCTTCGGTTTGTATGTCTTCGCGACCACGGTGCTGTTCGCATCGGTTTCCTGGTCCAAGTTCGCGCATATGTTCTTCAAACCCGCGGCCGCCTTTCAGAAACGAGTGGCCGAAGCGAACGGTTCGAGGAGCAACCTGCCGGCCCCAGCCGACAAACCGGAAATTTTCGGAAGCGCGCGCCGGTTGCCCCAGAATTACTAATCACCCCATCAACTTAATCTATTGGCGGAACAAAATGCCAACATTCGTCTACATGACCCGCTGCGATGGTTGCGGACACTGCGTGGATATCTGTCCGTCCGACATCATGCACATCGACAAGACCTATCGCCGCGCCTACAACATCGAGCCCAACATGTGCTGGGAGTGCTATTCCTGCGTCAAGGCTTGTCCGCAAGACGCCATCGACGTACGCGGTTATGCCGACTTCGCCCCGCTGGGACACAGCGTCCGGGTGCTCCGCGAAGAGGCAAAGGGCACGATTTCCTGGCGGGTCGAGTTCCGGGACGGGCGGGTGAAGAATTTCGTCTCCCCGATTCGGACCACCCCGTGGGGAACGATCCCGTCACCGGCCGAGCTGGCGCCGCCGAGCGCCGATGCCATGAAGTCCCAGGAGCTCGCACACGAGCCGGATGCGCTCAACATCGAATTCTTGCCGGCGTTGACGCCGGACCAACTCAAGCAGGGAGTGGTCTAGTGGGACTATTCAACCGGCGGAAAACAGTCTTCGTGGACTCGGATGTCCTCGTGGTCGGCGGCGGTATGGCCGGCTGCGGCGCCACGTACGAATCCAGGTACTGGGGACGCGATCTCAAGATTGTCTGCGTCGAGAAAGCAAACATCGAACGCAGTGGCGCGGTCGCGCAGGGTCTGTATGCAATCAACTGCTACATGGGCATGCAGTGGGACGAGAACCAGCCCGAGGATCATGTCCGCTACGCACGGAACGACCTCATGGGGCTCGTGCGGGAGGATCTGGGTTACGACATCGCGCGGCATGTCGACTCCACGGTGCACAAGTTCGAGGAGTGGGGTCTCCCCATCATGAGGGACCCGGAAACCGGGCGCTATCAGCGCGAAGGCAAGTGGCAGATCATGATCCACGGCGAAAGCTACAAGCCGATTGTCGCCGAGGCCGCCCGCAAGGCCGCCACTGAAATCTATAACCGGATCATGGTGACCCACCTGCTGATGGACGAGGCCAAGCCCGATCGGGTTGCCGGGGCCGTCGGCTTCAACGTCCGCAGCGGCGATTTCTACGTCTTCCGGGCGAAAGCCGTCATCGTCTGTGCCGGTGGTGCGTCGCACATCTACAAGCCCCGTTCGGTGGGCGAGGGCATGGGAAGAACGTGGTACGCCCCGTGGAGCAGTGCCTCGGCCTATGCGTTGCCGATCCTCGTCGGCGCCAAGATGACGCAGATGGAGAACCGAATCGTCCTCACCCGATTCAAGGACGGCTACGGCCCGGTCGGCGCCTACTTCCTGCATCTCAAGACGTACACCGAAAATGCGTACGGACAGGAGTACGAATCCAGGTGGTATGACCACACGAAGGCGCTGGTGGGGGACTACATCGATCGGCACCCGGTACCTACGTGTCTGCGCAACCACGCCTTCCTCGAAGAGGTGAAGGCGGGCAACGGACCCATTCGCATGGTGACGAAGGAGGCCTTCCAGGACCCGCACAAGGAGCAAATCGGTTGGGAGAACTTCCTCGGCATGACCATCGGGCAAGCGGTGGTCTGGGCGTCGCAGAACATCGATCCCAAACACACCAATCCCGAGCTGACGACCTCCGAGCCTTACGTCATGGGCTCGCACGCCACGTGCTCGGGCGCCTGGGCGAGCGGTCCGTCGGACTACGCGCCCGACGAATATCAGTGGGGATACAACCGGATGATGACCGTCGAGGGACTGTTCGGCGCCGGCGACACCATCGGCGGCACCGCCCACAAATTCTCTTCCGGATCCTTCACCGAAGGTCGGATCGCGGCCAAGGCGGCCGTCAACTACGTGAACGACCTGCGTAATGAGCAGCCTCGGGTCAGTGAGCGGCAGTACGAGGATCTGAAGAAACTGGTCTTCCAGCCCATGGAGAACTACGAGGTCGGCCGCAACGAGATTGTCGCGGGGACCGTCTCGCCGAGCTACATTCTGCCGATCCATGGTCTTCAGCGTCTCGAGAAGATCATGGACGAATACGTCGGGGGGATCAGCTCCCTCTACACGACCAACGAGCCGTTGCTCACCCGGGGGCTTGAGCTGCTGGGCATGCTGAAAGAGGATCTGGACCATCTCGCGGCCGAAGATCTCCACCAGCTTCAACGGGCGTGGGAGCTCCACCACCGGGTCCTGGCTTCAGAGGCGGTGACGCACCACACGATGTTCCGGACAGAAACGCGGTGGCCGGGGTACTACTACAGAGCCGACCATCCGAAGCTGGATGACCAGGACTGGCATTGCTTCACCCTGTCCCGCTACGACCGGCACTCCGGAGAGTGGGAGATGGAGAAGGCTCCCGTGTATCACATCGTCGATTGACCGGTAAGCCGCTCCCTCGGCGTCTTCACCTGCTCGTACCTTCGGGCGCTTCGGGGCGCTTCTCGAAGAGAATGTGTTTCTTGTCCGTCACCGCCGCATCGGTCGCGGTGGTGACGCCCGCACCCCGCTGACACCCCGTTGCCCAGGGTCAGTTCACGCTTTGGCTCCGGTCCCGGGTAGGTCGGATTAGCGCCGCGTAATCCGACATGAGCGCCTCGGTCCGATGTCGGGTTACGCCTTCGGCTAACCCGACCTACAGCGTGAAATGGCCCTGCCCCGTTGTCGGCGATCAGTTCCTTGCCAGTGCAGTGTCGTGCAAGAAGAAGGTTCGTTCCCGACTTCCGGTCGCACGACACGGACGGAACGAACGGCCCTCACGCCCCCGAGTGGCCCTTGAGAACCACCTTGACGTTCTCTTCCGTGGACAGACCCCCGTAGTACGCCCGCAGGATGTCGAGCACCTCGGGACGACTGAACGCATCCGGCACTTCGTCACCCTCGGAGAGCATCTTGCGCAGCTTTGTCCCCGAGAGCAGCAGCCGGTCCTCGGCCTTGTGCGGGCAGGTGCGCATCGACGCCATCTGCGCGCACCGCGCGCACCAGAACGTCCAGTCGATCTTGATCGGTTTCGTCTCCAGCTCACCGGCATCGATCTCGTCGAAGATGTGATGCGCGTCGAACGGTCCGTAGTAGTCTCCGACCCCCGCGTGGTCACGCCCGACGAGCAAGTGCGAGCAGCCGTAGTTCTGGCGAAATAGCGCATGCAGCAGCGCCTCTCGGGGTCCTGCGTAGCGCATGTCGAGCGGATAGCCGGCGTGCACGACGGTGTTCGCGACGAAGTAGCTCTCGATGAGCGAGTCGATGGCGCGGGCCCGCACCGCAGCCGGCACGTCTCCGGGCTTCAGGTTGCCCAGCAACGAATGGATGAGTACTCCGTCGCAGATCTCGATCGCTATCTTGGCCAGGTACTCGTGCGACCGGTGCATCGGATTGCGGGTCTGGAACGCAGCGACGGTGCTCCAGCCGTTCGCTTCGAACCGCGCCCGGGTTTCGGCCGGGGTCAGGAACAGTGCGCCGAACTCGTCGGGGAAGCTTCCGGCCGAGAGCACCGTGAGGTGCCCGGCGAGATTCACCTCGCCCTGCTCCATCACCATCTTCACCCCGGGGTGCTCGACGTCCGTGGTACGGAAGACGGAACGGCACTCGTGGGTCTTGTCGATGATGTACTTCTCGGTGACCGCGAGAATCGCCATCGGCGCCGTGGCGCCGGGACCGACGAGCGCGATCTCGGCGCCCGCCTCGATACCGCCGGCCGTGCCGGCATCGATCGACAGGGTGATCGGAATCGGCCAGAACAGGCCGTCCGCGGTGCGCATCTCGTCACAGACGCCGCGCCAGTCCGCCTCGTCCATGAAGCCGGTGAGCGGCGTGAATCCGCCGATGCCGAGCATCACGATGTCGCCCGCCTCGCGCGAGGACACCGGCACCGCGGGCAGGCGCTCGGCCCGCTCGCGCGCGGTGGCGAGGGCCTCGCCCTCGGGCATCAGGGGCCGCAGTGACGTGCCGCCATGCGGTCGAACGAGACTCGACATCGGTTAGTCCTCCTGGGCGCGGCTGCGCGGTGCGTGGAGCGAGCCGGACTCGCTCATCGGTACGGTCGTGCCGTTTGCGAACCGCGCCGAGATTCGATCACCGGTCCGACACATGGGTCAGGGAGTGGAATCTCACCGGATTCACAGACCTCGGGCATCTACAGTCATGCCCTCACGGACCACGCGGTTCCTGTCTGCCGGGAACGATAGAGAGATGTTCGGCGAGGGCCAAGCAGTTTTCGCTTAAGCCGCCATAAACTTCGCTTATCATCTGATGCAGTGATCGCGGTGAAGATTCGCCGGCCCATGAGATTATCCACTCCTTGCCTGGAGCGTCCCACCAGGGACGGCGCGCGAAAGGAATTGCCGCTCGATGCCTCGTTCCCTCGGGCCAACCGGGCGGCCACCGGGGGACATTCCTCGCGCCGCCCCACGCCGTCGCGCCGTATCGAATCCTCGCGTCATGCCGCACCTTCGCACCGTACTCCCCCCTGGCGCCGCCGCCCCGCACCTCCGCCCACCGGCCGCACGCCATGATCGATCGGCGACTCCAGGTATTTCACGCTGTCGCCGAACTCATGAGCTTCACACGCGCGGGCCAGCGGCTGCACATGACGCAACCGGCCGTGACGTTTCAGATTCGCCAGCTCGAGGAGCACTTCAACACCCGGCTCTTCGACCGCGAGCACAACCGGATCGAGCTGACCGCGGCCGGACGGCGGGTGGAGAAGTACGCCAAACGCATCCTCGCGCTGTACGCCGAAATGGATGGCTCGCTCAGAGAACTGACCGACGACATGGCTGGCACGTTGCTGCTTGGCGCGAGCATGACCATCGCGGAATACGACCTGCCACGGCTGCTCGTGCGCTTCAAGCAGCGGTTCCCGGAGGTGAACGTCCGCCTGCTGATGTCCAATACCGACGGCATCGTGCAGATGGTGGTCGAGAACCGAATCGATCTCGGGCTCGTGGAAGGACCGGTGCACAACCGCAGCCTCGCGGTGCGGCGGTATGACATCGACAAGCTCGTCGTGGCGCTCCCCCCGGGGCATTCGCTCGCGGGCGAGGCACGTATCCCGTTCGAAGCACTGCGCGGCGTCCCGCTGATCCTGCGTGAGGAAGGCTCGGGAACCCGCGAGGTGTTTCTCGATCATGCGCATACTGCCGGATTCGCGCTTGATGACTTCGACGTGGTCATGGAGCTCGGTAGCCCCGAAGCGATCAAGGGCGCAGTCGGAGCCGGTCTCGGCATCACCATCATCTCCATCGCGACTCTGCGCAAGGAGATCGAGCTGGGCACCCTGCGCGCAGTGGCTCTCGATCCGCCAATCGAGCGCCCATTTTCATTCTTGCATCAGAAGCAGAAATTTCGAGTTCCCGCCGTCGAGGAGTTGCTGCGCTTCGCCACCAGCGGCAGAGACGCCTGACACCGGCACGGTCAGAGTGCCGTCGTTGGAGCGCGCCCCCGACCGAAGGCCGGCAACGGTTCTCGTTCGCACGATGGTCGCCATCCGACTAGCATCGCGCGATGCACACGGGGACCTCCAACCACTTTCCGACCCGACCGCGACTACTCGATCCCGGTGATGCGCGCGGCATCGCATTGGCGTTGCTGTCGGCGGTCGGCCTCGGCCTCGCGGTTGCGATGGCGCGCTATGCCTACGAAGGCGGCACCAACGGGCTGACGGTGGCCTCGCTGCGCTCGTTCGTTCTCGCCGCCGTGCTGTTCGTGTACTGCCGGGCGACGGGGCGCTCGCTCGGCCTGGGGCGCGCGGATCGCCGGAGCTGTGCGTGGCTGGGGCTGCTGATGTCGATGGGGTTCTACGGAAACATCGGGTCGGTCGAGTACATCTCGATCGGGCTGACCGCGTTGCTCTTCTTCACCTTTCCGCCTCTCATCGGCCTGATCCAGGCGGTGCTGGACCGGACGTGGCCGGCTCTTGCGAAGGTCGCCGCACTTGCGACGGCATTCGCGGGGCTCGCCACGATGCTCGGTGCATCGCTCGGCGCGTCGGACCCGCGCGGGGTGGCACTGGTGCTCGCCGCGGCGATCGCGGTCGCTCTGAACTCCGTGGGAATCGTGCGTCTTGTCGGCCACATCCACCCACTCGTGGGAATGTTCCACATGGCGATCGCCTCTGCGGTGGCGCTGCCGGCGCTGACCCTCGCGACCGGCAGCGTGCAACTGCCGGTATCCGGGATCGGATGGGCGGGGACGTTTGGAGTCATCGTGTTCCAATGCGCATCGCTGCCGCTCTATTTCGTCGCCGTCACCCGAATCGGGGCGCTCAAGACCGCGATGCTGTCGAACCTCCAGCCTCTCACCAGCATCGTGGCGGCGCGGGTGCTCTTCGGTGAGCTGCTGGGCGCCGTACAGCTCGCCGGCGGGGCAATGGTGCTCGCGGGCGTCATGCTCATGCAGTGGCACGATGCGCGCTCGAGGCGCACACCGTGACGGCAGCCGAATACCAGAATCCGGACCGGCGCCTCGAGCGCTTCCGCGGTTTCGATCACCTGCTCGCACAGCGCGGCGATATCACGAACAGCATCGCGAGCGGCACGAAGATGTGGATGAACACGAGCAGGGTGAAGAAGCGGCTGCCGAGTGTGCTGGGATGCAGAAAATTCCGCGCGATCGGCTCGCCGAAGAGCGGCAGCGTGTCGAGCCATTCGGTGGTCGCGACCGCGACGTACTGGGCAAGCTCGTCGCAGACCACCCAGTAGCCGCTCACACCCGCCGCGAACAGCACAGCCACAGGAGCGGGACGCCGGTGAACCAGGCGAGCCACCGGGCGCCGCGCATCCGGTCGAGCAGGTACTCGCGCAGCAGGTGGAGCATCGCCACCAGCACCAGCGCGTCGGAGGCGTAGCGGTGAAAGCTCCGCATGATGCCCCCCGCGTACCATTGCGCATGGGTGATGCGCTCGACCGACGCGTGGGCGGCCTCGACACCGGTGTCGCGGGTATCCGGGCAGCTCGTGTAGACGAGGCTGAGTCAGCGAGCCGACCGCGAACAGCAGCAGGCCGAGGTAGAAGTGCGGGGCCGCCTTCATCGGCACGTAGGAGGTGAACATCACGGTGGACTGGCCCTGCAGTGCCGTCACGTTGACGATCACCGCGCCGGCGAGCATCAGCGCGAAGCCGGCCCACGCGATGCGCGGCGTAGCCAGCCGGCAGTTGAGCAGCACCGCGGATGCGAAGTACAGAATCGCCATCTCGAAGAAGATGATCCACACCAGCAGCACGTCGAGTCCGTGCGCGGTCAGCGCGAGGTAGAACCAGTCCGCGGGCAGGAGGTGCACCGCCGGCCAGCGGGTGAGCGCCACCAGCAGCCCGAACAGTCCACCGACCGCGAGGAACACCACCGCGGCGACCGCGTTCGCCTTGATCAGGTTCTCCGACGGGAGGTGAACCTTCAGTCCGGTGGTGAGGCAGGTGCGAAATGCTTCGGCCATCGCGCTCCCTCCTCTTTCTTGACCGTCAGACGCCCGGTCGTTGCTCAGTGCCGCTGCTGCGCTCGCGCGTTCCGCGCTCCCCTGCCCCGCCCTTCGCCTTCCCGCACCGTCAGCGGCCAAGTGAGCACACACCAACCTACGCGGCGCCGACGGGTTCCGGTCATTCGGTCACGTGGATCTTGCCGACCATCAGGTGATGGCCGATGCCGCAGAACTCGTTGCACACCACGCTGTACTCGCCGGCGCGATCCGGCTGGACCGTCATCACCAGCTCGTAGCCTGGGTGCACCTGCACGTTGATGTTGGTGGGCTGGAGCGAGAAACCGTGCTGCCAGTCGAGCGAGGAGAGGTGCAGCCGGTAGCTCTGCCCCTTCTGGAGCTCGAGGATCGGCCACCACTGCCAGAGCCGGGCGATCATGTACACGTCGCTGCCGGGCGGCGGACGCACCACCGGAAAGCCCGACTCTTCGCGCACCTGGTGGCTCTCCACCATCGCGTTGGTCTTGTCGGTGAAGCGCGCTGCACTGATCCGATAGGCTTCGTTCGAGAGGTTCTGCTCGCCGGCGGCATGCCAGTAAATCATCATGAAGAACATCACCAGCCCCCACACGAAGGCGATGACGATCCAGATGAGCTCGGTGCGAGCGACGGGCTCGCTCCACCACAGACGGGTACTCGGGGGGGTGATGGCCATGATCGTCTCCCCGTGTTTCGGTTGACGGATGTCGGACTACGGCGCGAGCGGGATCTGGACGATCTCCATGATCCCCCAGATCATGTAGAAGACGGTCGGCACGACCACCCCCAGAAACAGCAGCAGGAACGGGTTGTCGAGCAGGCGCTGCATGAACGGTACGCGGCCGTCATCTTCGACCGGCCGGCCTTCCTCGGACTCCGGCATGGGTCTCCCCTCCTCTGTGGCCGTTCACGCCGGAAGCGCCAACGGACGGATTGACGGCGAAAGTGCGATATAAGCCGGTGCGCGGACTCCTTATCCTTGACCTATGTCAAGGGGGTCCGGCGGCGTACTTCACTCGAGGAGCGAGCGCAGCAGCGGAAAGGTGGCGAACGCCAAGGCGAGGAGGATGCCGAAGAACACCAGGGTGCGATGCTCCAGCCGCTCGCCTCGGTGGATCTCGATGCGTTCCAGCAACCAGTCCGCGCCCAGGTACAGCGCGATTCCGGCGAGCGTGAAGTAGATCGCTGACACCGCGGCCCCTGTTCCCGATCGGCGCTCGACCCGCACGTCAAGCCGGGCGGCCCGATGGCTCGCCTCCGGCGGGAACGTTATGCCGGCCGTCACCCACCGACCTTGATCATGATCAACGAAGCGGCCGAGACCGCATACGAAGATGCAGACTTTCCATCGTCCCGGGGATGCTCACGCGTCTGCTCGATGGGCCAAGTGGCGCGAATGCCGTCCGAATCGATCGATACCGCTCGTGCGCAAGGCGCCTCCCGGCCGGCCCGACGCCCCTGGCGGCATCGCGCCGCCGCGCTGATTCTGGCGTCGGCGCTCGGTCTGGGTGCCGGATGGCTGGGTCTTGCCGGTCCGTGGCGCGAGCCGGCGCCCGAGCTTTCGCCGTTGCCGGGCGTGCTGTGGCCGAATCCCCGGCCGATCGGCGCGTTCACGCTGCGCGACCATCACGGTCGTGCATTCACCCGCGAACGCCTCGATGGCGCCTGGACGTTCATGTTCTTCGGCTACACCCATTGCCCGGACATCTGCCCGATTACGCTCGCCACGCTGCGCCGGATCGAGCACGACCTCGCCGGGCACACCTCCGCGCCGCGCCAGCACGTGCTGGTCTCGGTCGACCCGGCGCGCGACACGGTCGAGCATCTCGCGCGCTACGTGTCGTCGTTCGGGCCGGCATTCCTCGGGGTGACCGGGAGCGACGGCGAGCTCTCGAAGCTCGCCCGGGACGTCGGTGCGGTGTTCTTGCGCGGCGAGCCGGAACGCGACGGCTCGTACTTCGTCGACCACACCGCGTCGATCATGCTGATCGACCCGCGCGGACGGCTCGTCGCACTGTTCGGCATGCCGCACGACGCCGTCGCAATCGCCACCCGGTTCCTCGAGCTGAAGCGTGCCGTGCTCGCGGCGGGGTAGCCTGCCGGCGCACTCACTCCTCGGCGCACACGCGGAGCCCCTCGACATCGAGCAGCACGACGTCCTGTCCCTGCACGCGAATCAGGCCGTCCTTCATCAACCGCGCGGCGACCCGCGAGAACGTCTCGGGTTGAATGCCGAGACGCGAGGCGATGACGTTCTTCGGCGCGGTGAGGTGGATTCCGTGGGGATGGGGGACTTCGGACGACGCCTGAGCGACCAGGTACCCGGCGAGGCGCGAGACCGCAGGATGCAGGGTGAGCCTCTCGATCTCGTCCACCTGCTGGCGGAGCCGGCGGCTCATGCTCGCGAACACCCGGAAGCAGGTGTCCACCGACTCGCGCAGCACGCCGCGCATCACCTCGTTGTCGAATCCGAGCAGCACGCTCGGCGCGAGCGCCTCGGCACTGACCGGATAGCCGCCGCTCGGCTCCATGAACATCACCGCCTGCGCGAACGTCTCCCCCGGCTGGACGATTTCGATGATCTTCTCGCCTCCGCTCGGCGAGCTCCGAAAGAGCTTGAGCTGACCCGAGCTCAGACGGAAGAAGTGCCGCGCGGTCTGCCCGTGATCGAACAACCGCTCTCCGTCGTCCAGGCGAACCACGCGGGTGCTGTCGACCACCAGCCGAAGCTGGCGCGAATCGAGCGCGGCGAACAGATCGATTCCGCGCAGTTCGTCTGCAATGTCCTTGCCCGGTCGTTCCATCGAGGGTGATTCCGAGCCGACCGTTTACATGACCATGGACTCAGGTGCCACGTCACCGGTGCGCTCCGTGCATCTACGTCGCGGAGCTCGAGGCCGGCTTCGTGGGCGCGCCTCGTTCCCCGAATTGCGAGGTCGTCAGGCCGCTT
>JAKZYK010000183.1:0-14509 GCA_047514485.1 Gammaproteobacteria bacterium | reverse complement strand
GCTCCGGAGGGCTTGGCCGCCCGTGTGCCCGCTGAAGCCGCGTCCGGCACCCGCATTCTCGCCGCCCATCCGGCGCCTCCGTCCGGAGTGTCCCTGCGCTGGCGACGGAGAGCGATTGCTCTGTTGGGATTGACCGCCCTGGTACTGGCCGGGGCCGCCTCGGGCGTCCGGGTCCTCGCCTCCGACATGCGGTCTCCGCCCGGAATGCTCGTAGGCATCGGCTCTCACCACCTTCACATCCACTGCACCGGACGGGGGTCGCCGGCGGTCATCTTCGAGTCGGGTCTCGGGGGGACCTCGCTCGACTGGGTCAAGGTGCAGCCCGCGGTCTCCGAGTTCACCCGTGCGTGCAGCTACGATCGCGCAGGCTACGGCTGGAGCGAACCTGGCCCGCTGCCCCGTCACGCGGCCCGAATCGCGGGGGAACTCGACAAGCTGCTCGTGTACGCGAGCGTGCCGCCTCCCTATGTGCTGGTCGGTCACTCCTTCGGCGGTCTCACGATCCGTGTGTTCGCCGCGCGCAAGGAGCGCCAGGCGGTGGCCGGCCTGGTGCTCGTCGACGCGACCCATGAGCAGCAATTCCAGCGGATGGCGGCGGCAGGGATGCGGGTTCCGGCGGCGCCAACCGGCCGCACCTTCGTGATCTCGAACCCCTGGGCGGTGCCGAATGGCCTGCCGGAGTCGTTGAAACCCCTGGCGCAAAGGCTCGCGCTCGCGCCGAAGGCGATTCGTACCCTCTACGGCGAGCTGGGGAGGCTACGGTACAGTGCTCTGCAGATCGGCTCGATTGGCAGGAAGCTCGACGCACCGGTCGTAGTGCTGACACGCGAGCGTCGTCCCGACTCGGTGTCCACCCGAGCGGCCCGGGTCGACGGGATTTGGTTCGATCTGCAGCGCGATCTCGCGAGGAACATGAAGAACGGATCCCTTCAGGTGGTCCCCGGCAGCGGCCATCACATCCATCTCGACCGTCCGGAGCAAGTCGTGACCGCAATCCGCACGATGGTCGGCACGTTCCGGCTCGGACAGAAGCCCGATGATGCTTCGTTCGTCGTCAACCCGGAGGGAGACGGCGGCGACCGGCGTGAAAACCGGCATGCTCGGATCCGCACACAATAATCGCGCGGGCCGTCGCCCGCGGACGTTCGATTGTTGAAAGGTGCAACACGGGCGACGTTCCCGTCACCGTTGCGTACTTCACCGTGAAATGTTCCTGGCCCGTCTCTCATGCCGCTTGGCGAAGCCGCGGCCATCGCGGTATCGTCGGGACCGTTGCTGCCGTGCCGCGCAGCCGCAAGACGAGGGATCTCATGGCGGAGCTCGTGATCAACGGCGTTTCCATCCAGGACGATTACTCCGAGACGTTCAGCGGCCGGCTCGCGCGGGTTCTGGTGACGAGCGTCACGCGGCGCTGGGCGCTGGAGGCGGCGATGGAGACCAAGGGACTGGGGCGCTCGGCCACCTCGCCGCCGTGCGAAGCGACCCTGGAGCGGGAGGTGGGGCCGGATGAGACTCCCGACGGTCGTCCGGGATTCATCATCCAGATGATGGACCGCAAGCTGGAGCAGCTCGCCCAGTGCATGGTCCTCCGGATCCGGAAGGGCGCTCTCCCGAACCCCAAGACCAGCGTATTCGACGCTCTGCCCCGGGATCTCGCCGATGAGTCGATCGACATCGAAGGCACCATCATCCAGCGCTTCGGCGACGGCTACGAGGAAGCAATCGAGGCGTTCGGCCGGGAGCTCTTCCGGGTGCCGAAGATGGACGGAGCGTTTCATGTCGAGCGCCGCTTCGGCGTGGTCAGGCAGGCCGTCACCGGAGGCATGTTCCTGATTCTCGCGGACTCCGACGAGACGGCGCTCAGGGCGGCGGAGGCGGCGCTGGAGGCGGTGTCGCAGATCCCGCTGGTGGTGGTCAAGAACGCCGCGAGCGGGTCCAAGGTGGGCGCCAGAAACTACCGCGACATGGTCGCAACCACCAACCATCACTATTGTCCGACGCTCGCGGGCGATGCCGAGAGCGTACTTCCGGACTCTGTCCGGTGCGTCTACGAGATCATCGTCAGCGCGCCCCGCCTCGAAGAGGTGCGCCAGGGCATGCGGGCCGGCATTGAGGCGGCCACCTCGATCGGCGGAGTGTTGCAGATCCATACCGCCAACTACGGCGGCAAGCTGGGCAAGGGCAAGATCCACCTGCACAGTCTGTTCGAGTAGCCGGTCCCGGCGCCCGCATGCCGAATCGCGCCGACCGTCATGTCTTCGTGCGGGCGCCCGCCAGGCTGCATATGGGCTTCGTCGATCTCCACGGCGGCGTGGGCCGCCGGTACGGGAGTCTCGGGCTGGCTCTGGAGGGTCCTTTCACCCGGGTCCGTCTGGAGCCGGCCTCCGGCGTCGTCGCCGAAGGGCCGGACGCAGTGCGCGCGGCGCGCTATGCCACTGCACTGGCGGAGCGTTTCGACCTGCCGGAGGGCGCCCGGATCAACGTGGAAGAAGCTATCCCGCCGCACGCCGGACTCGGCTCGGGGACTCAGCTTGCCCTGGCGGTCGGCACCGGGATGGCGAAGCTGTTCGACCTCGACCTGCGCACGGTCGAGATCGCGGCCACGCTCGACCGGGGGGCTCGCTCCGGATTGGGTATCGGATTGTTCGACCAGGGCGGCTTCGTTGTCGATGGCGGCTCGGCCGGGGACGGCGTTCCCCCGCCGGTCATCGCCCGTCAGCCGTTTCCCTCCGAGTGGCACCTGCTGCTCGTGTTCGACCGCGGCCGCGAGGGGGTGCATGGGGAGACGGAGATCGAGAAGTTCGCCGCACTGCTCCAGTTCCCGGAGGCCGACGCGGCCGAGCTTTGCCGGCTGGTGCTGATGTGTGCGTTGCCCGGAGTAGTGGAGGCCGACCTCGATGCCTTCGGCAATGCGGTCGGCCGGATCCAGGCACGGGTGGGGGACCACTTCGCCGAAGCGCAGGGCGGCCGCTTCGCGAGTCCGGGGGTGAGCCGGGTGCTGGAGTGGCTGGGCTCGCACGGCCTGAAAGCCCTCGGACAAAGTTCCTGGGGTCCCACCGGCTTCGCGGTCTGCCCGAGCGAGTCGATGGCGAACCGCCTCATGGCGGAGGCGCAGATCCGGTTCGGGCGCGAGTTCGGGTTAGACTTCGCCGTCACCCGCGGGCGCAACCAGGGCGCCCGGGTCGAGAGTACTCCCCCTGCTCACTGAGAAGGCAGTATCGAGCCATGGCCAAGCCGAAGATTCTTCACATGCTCGATCCCCGCGCCAACGTCAGCCCGTTCGACGTCAACATGGCGGTAGACGCGGGTTACGAGGTCGTCGTGCCCTATTCGGGCGTCGCCGCCGAGGACGTCACGGGACTGGTGCAGGACGCTATCTTCTCGAGGCCGCCCGGGCGTTACAACGACACCGGCGTGTTCATCGGAGGGCACGACGTCAACTTGGTCTCCGACATGCTGGAGCAGGCCAAGAGCGCCATGGTGCCTCCCTTCGAGGTTGCGGTGCTGGCCGATCCGAACGGCGCCTACACCACCTCGGCAGCGCTCGTGGCACTCATCGCGAAGCACCTGCGCGCGAGGAGCGGGGGCGGCCTGGAGGGCCGAAGCGTGCAGATCCTCGGGGGCGGGCCGGTCGGGCTGTGCACCGCGGTGCTGGTAGCGCGGCAGGGCGGACGCCCGAGGCTGGTGCGGCTCACCGAGATGACGCCGGCCAAGGCGGAGCCCGTCGAGCGCTTTGCGCATCGATACGGCGTCGAGATTCCCTGGACCACGGGGCGTGACGATGCCGAGAAGCGCTCCGCGCTCGAGTCCGCCGAGGTCGCGGTGTGCTGTGCGAAGGCTGGCGTGCAGGTTCTTTCCGCGGAGTTGCTGGCGCGATGTGGAAGGCTCATCGTCGCGGCGGACGTCAACGTGGTGCCGCCGGCCGGCATCGAGGGACTCGCCGTGACCGGCGATGGCGCCGAGTTGCCCTCCGGCGCACTCGGGATCGGCGCCCTCGCGATCGGGGGCATCAAGTACCAGGTTCAGCGAGGGCTGTTGGAGCGCATGATGAGTGCGGACTGCGCCCTGGCCCTGGACTTCCCCGACGCTTTCGAGTTGGCCAGCGAGCTGGTCTCCGCCTGAGTCGCCGCGCGGCATGAATACGCTGCCGAGCGTGAACGCAACGGCTGCCCCTCTGGTCGCGGGGCTCAAGGAGCGCGCGGACGCGCTGCGCGTAGGCGTCACCCGCATGGCGGACGGCACCTGCGTCGTCGATGCCGGCATCGACCATCGGGGCGGTATCGAGGCGGGGCTGCTCATCGCCCGTATCTGCATGGGTGGTCTCGGAGACGCGGTGCTGCGCTACACCCCGGTGTTCCCCGACTGGCCGTGGCAGGTGGAAGTGCGCACGAGTCAGCCGGTGCTCGCCTGTCTCGGCGCTCAGTACGCGGGCTGGAGCCTCAGCTTCGATACGCCCGAGAAGTTCAGCGCGCTCGGCTCGGGGCCGGCGCGGGCGCTGGCTGCCCGGGAGCCGCTGTTCGAGGAGCTTGAGTACCGGGACCGCGCCGGCTGCGCTTGCCTGGTGCTGGAAACGGATCGCTACCCGCCGGCGGCGCTCGCGGAGAAGGTATCGAGGGATTGCGGTGTGGCGCCGGAGCAGGTGACGCTCGTGCTCACCCCCACCGGCAGCCTCGCCGGTGTGGTGCAGATCGCGGCCCGGGTGGTCGAGGTGGCGTTGCACAAGGCCCACGAGCTCGGCTTCCCCCTCGACGCGATCGCCGACGGGGCCGGCAGCACCCCGCTGCCGCCGCCCATCGACGATCCGCTGGCCGCCATGGGACGGACCAACGACACCATCCTGTTCGGCGGCCAAGTCCAGCTTTTCGTGTCGTGCGGGGACGAGCAGGCCAAAGATCTCGCGCGGCGGCTTCCCAGCAGCAACTCCAGGGACTACGGCAAGCCCTTCGCCGAGGTGTTCCGGGACTACGGCTACGACTTCTTCCAGATTGATCCCATGCTCTTCAGCCCGGCACGGGTAGCGGTGACGGCGCTCGGCAGCGGCCGCACCTTTCACGGGGGGCGCCTGGACGGTGAGTCGCTGGAGCGATCCTTTGGTGGCGGCGCCTGACGCCCGGCCTGCGTACGAGGCGCCCAACGCGGTCGCTGCCACGGTCTGGCACGCCTGCATCGAGGAGCTCGAAGCGCCGAAACCCGGAAACGTGAGCTTCGTTTCGGCCGGACACGGGATGACGGCGGACGACTTTGCGGTGAGCGCGCGCTGCACCGCGGACGTGCTCGGCACGCCCGGCCTGTCGCTGGGCGAGCGGGTGCTCGGCAGCATCGAAGCCACGCGAGCGGCGGCAGGCTGCAACACCAACCTCGGCATCGTGCTGCTGTGCGCCCCGCTCGCCCAGGCGGCGCTCGATGAGGATCCGGCACGCCCGCTTCGGGCCAGGGTCGCCCGCGTGCTCGCGGCGGCGAGCATCGAGGACACGGAGCGAGTGTTCGCGGCGATTCGCCTGGCCGGGCCGGCGGGGTTGGGCGAGAGCGCCCGCCACGACGTGCGGACTTCGGCCGCGGCGCCGCTGCTCGAGGTGATGAAGGAGGCTGAGGATCGCGATCGAATCGCCCGCCAGTACTCCCGCTGCTTCGAGGACGTCTTCGACCTCGGAATCCCGGTGTTGGCCGAGAGCCGATTGCGGTGGCCGCGCAAGCTGGCCGTGGTGGCGCTCTACCTCGGATTCCTGGCGCGGTTCAAGGACTCTCACATAGAGCGTAAACTCGACGGCAGGACCGCGGAGACCGTCCGGCTCGAAGCTCTGGCACTCGCCGAGAGGCTCGATCCATCGAAACCGCTTGTCGAGAACGTCGAGGACTTGGCAAGCTTCGATCGCAGCTTGAAGAGCCGGGGCATCAATCCGGGTACGAGCGCTGACTTGACGGTGGCAACACTGCTTGCCGGCAACCTCCTCAAGGGGAGGAACGCGCCGCGCCCCCGGGCGTGGCTGGGCTGAACGACAACACAGAGGAAGAAAGCAATGGCTATCACAGACGTTCGAGTAGGAGAATCCCTGGTCGGAGACGGCAACGAGATCGCGCACATCGACCTGATCCTGGGTCCACGGGGCTCGGCGGCGGAGACCGCCTTCTGCAACGGCCTGGTCAACAACAAGGACGGCTTCACCAGCCTGCTGGCGGTGGTCTCGCCCAACGTGCCCGCGAAGCCCAGTACCCTGATGTTCAACAAGGTCACCATGAAGGGCGCCAAGCAGGCGTTGCAGATGTTCGGTCCGGCCCAGCACGCCGTCGGCCGTGCAGTCATGGATGCGGTGTCCGAGGGCACGATCCCCGCGGCGGAGGCCGACAATCTCTATATTTGCGTCGGCGTGTTCATCCACTGGGAGGCCGAGGACGACGCCAAGATCGAGCAATACAACTACCAGGCCACCAAGGAAGCCATCGAGCGCGCGGTCGCCGGCACGCCGACGGTCGAGGAGGTACTGGCCCAGAAGAACGCCGACCATCCCTTCGCCGCCAACGTTTCCTGACGGCGCCAGCGGCTCCCCCGGGCCTCCGGGGGAGCCGGTTTGCCGATCGCGCATCCCTGCGCTTTTCGGATCAGGATGGGCCGGGGAGTGGTTCAGCCCCCCTGCATCGGCGGTGATTTCACGGCAAGCTCGCCGTGCCCCCCGTCGCCCCCGCCTCACATGGTATCGAAGCACGCGAAGAACTGACCGCAATCGCTGCTTGCGGCTTCGTCCAGGTACAGGGCGTTCAACCGGACCGAGCCCGCATCGCCGAGCGCCGCGCCGCGGAGCATGGTGTCGAAGCGTTCGCCCCCCACTACGCGATGACTGATGGTCAGGTACAGCCGTGAGAGCACGCGGTCGCGGAGCGCGGTCTCCAGCATCCTTGGACCCGTCTGCAGATAGAGCCGCCGGTAGCCGCGCTCGGCGAGAGCCTTGACCGCGTCCCGGCTGCGTACCCATGGCCCGGGGCCGGTCACCACGACGTCGACTCCTGCCTCACCAAGCGCTGCCAGCCGGTCACGGCGGGCCGCTGCCGTCGTCAGGACGTGGACCGGCTGTCCATGCGCCGCTAGCGATTCCGAGATGGACAGATCCAGGCTCGCACTCAGAATGGCCACCGCGGGCTGCGCTGTCATGCCCTGCGCTGCCCGCCATCGAACGATGTCGTCGCTGCCGTCGCCGTGGCCCACCTGTAGCACGTTTCCGAGGGTTCCCGATGCGAGCGCCCGCAGATAGCCGCCGTGGGTCACGAGGCAGTCGGCGTGCGCCTGCAGCTCCTGGAACAGCCGCCAGTCGCGCGGGTTGGTCAGCCCCTCGGGCAGACGTGACACCCCGTCGGCGCCCACCACCGCGATACGGCCGTCCAGGCTGGAGACGAAATTTGCATAGACCAGCGCCTGCGCGCCGGCCGCGGGCGAAGGCAGGCGTTCGTTCAGGTAGAGTCCTCCGAGCCGCCGCACCCGCGCTGGAGGGGGGAAGAGCTGTATCACCTCGCGGTGCGCCGGCGACAAGTGCTCTTCGGTTTGTGTCAGGTTTTCTTTCACACGACCGATCGAGGGTCTTTCGGCGCTCCGGCCGCGACGAAGAATCAATCAATTACGAATGGCGTCAGGGGAGAGTCCCGGGCATATGCGGAAACGCGGCGACGGGCCTTAGTTTACACTGCGCTGCGAGCCCGTAGATGAAGGAAGCTCTGCCATGGCCACCGATCGACGAGAAGACAGAACCTACAGCGAAGAGGAGATCAAGGCGAAGCTCGAAGCCGAGCTGCCGCACTGGTACTACGAGAACGGCTGGATCAGACGCCGATACCGGACCAGCGGCTGGAAGGGAACCCTGATGGTGATCAATGCCGTCGGCCATCTCGCCGAGGCCGCCTGGCACCATCCCGACATCACCGCATCCTACGCCTTCGTCATCGTCAAGCTCATGAATCACGCGGCGAAGGGCGTGACCGACAAGGACTTCGAGCTGGCGTGCAAGATCGAGGAGTTCGTCCATTGGCAGCCGGGCGAAGCCGGCGGCGTACTGGAGGGGACACCCAGGGATCAGAGGTTCCGCTACATCAAGTACGACTGAATGGACGAGCGCATCCTCTTCCTCACCGGTCGCCTCGCCCACGACAGCCTGTGCCGGGAGATCGAGGGCTTGGCGAAGAGGGGTTTCTCCTATCGCGTGCATGAGCTGGGGCTGCAGGTCGCGGGCCTGATGACGGCGGACATGATCAAGCGCCGCCTCCAGGCTCCGGGGGATGCACAGCGGATCATCGTGCCGGGGCTGTGCGGCGGCGATGTCGAAGCGCTTTCGCAGACGTATGGGGTGCCGGTCGAGCGCGGCCCCAAGGACCTCAAGGATCTTCCCGAGTATTTCGGCACGGCCGGCCGCCGGCCCGATCTGAGCGAGCGCCGCGTCACCATCCTCGCCGAGATCGTGGACGCGCCGCATATGGACATCGAGCAGATCATCGAGCGGGCCGCCGCCTACCGGGCCGACGGTGCGGACGTCATCGATCTGGGCTGCCTGCCCGGCGTCGCCTTCCCTCATCTGGAGGAATCCGTTTCGGCGCTGAAGCATGAGGGCCACGCCGTCAGCGTCGATTCACTGGATCCGCCGGAACTCACGCGCGGCGCCGCCGCGGGCGCCGACTACCTGCTCAGTCTCAAGGAGAGCACCCTGCACGTCGCCGGCGAGGCGGCGAGCACGCCGGTGCTGATCCCGGAGCAGCCCTCGGATCTGGACTCCCTGTACCGTGCGGCCGAGACACTGGCCGCGCAAGGCCGGCGCTTTCTGCTCGATCCCATCCTCGAGCCGATACATTTCGGCTTCACCGAGTCGTTGCTGAGATACCACGCGGTACGCTGGCGATACCCCGATGCCGAGATCATGATGGGCATCGGCAACCTCACCGAGCTCACCGACGCCGACACCACGGGGGTCACCGCGGTGCTGATGGGCGTGGTGTCGGAGCTCGACATCGGAGCCGTCCTGACTACCGAGGTCAGCCCCCACGCGCATACCTCGGTGCGAGAGGTGGATATCGCGCGCCGCATCATGTGGGCGGCGAAGCGCGACGGCAATCTGCCGAGGCGTTATCACAGCGGGCTGATGGCGCTGAAAGACCGCAAGCCCTTTCCCTACACGTGCGAGGAAGTAGCGCAGATCGCGGCCGCGGTGAAGGATCCCAGCTTCCGCATCCAGCTTACACGGGAAGGCATCCACGTCTACAACCGCGACGGCCGGCAGCTTGCGACCGACCCCTTCGAGCTCTATCCGGGGCTCGCGGTGGACGAGGACGCGAGCCACGCGTTCTACCTCGGGGTCGAGCTCGGCCGGGCGCAGATCGCATGGCAGCTCGGCAAGCGCTACCTGCAGGACAACGAGTTGGAATGGGGGGTGTCGGTCCACGGCGCTGCCACAGAGTGATTCGCGAGACCGTCATTACCACGCTGGGAGCCGGCGGTGTACCGCACATCGCCTCCATGGGAGTCCGCCGGGAAGGCGGTCTCTATCTGATTGCGCCGTTCCGCCCCTCCAAGACGCTGGACAACGTCCGGCGCAGCGGCCAGGCCGTCATCAACTACACCGACGACGTACGTGTCTTCGCCGGCTGCCAGACAGGGCGCAGGGACTGGCCGACGGTCCCGGCGGGAACGGTCTCCGGCGTCCGGCTCGCGCAGGCGCTGGCCCACGTGGAGATCGAGGTGGCCAGGTGGGAGGACGATGAGCTGCGCCCCCGCATCTACTGCCGAGAGGTGGCGCGCGAGACCCACGGCGCCTTTCAGGGCTTCAATCGCGCGCAGGGAGCGGTGATCGAGGCTGCGATACTGGTCAGCCGCCTGCACATGCTGCCGGCCGAGAAGATCGACCGCGAGATGGACTACCTTCGGATCGCCGTCGAGAAGACCGCCGGCCCGCACGAGCGGGAAGCATGGCAGTGGCTGGTCGACCGGGTCGCCGGCCATCGGCGCGATGGAGAACGAGGCAGCAATTCCCGCCAAGCCTGAAATCGTCCGCGGAATCACTACGATCGGATACTCGGGCGGTTGGAATTGCCGCGAAATCGCATCGCGAAACGGTATCTCGGTGCGTTAGCGGGAATTGCTGTGAATGAGGCCATCCGCTTTACTGGTGTGCCGTATGCATTATCATTGGCCGCGTGCAGCCCCGGTACCGGTGCAGCGCGAGGTGCTCGGATTTCGCGAAGCGCGCCTCGGGGCAAGACCCGCGAGTGATACAGGCCATCTCCAACGTCAGCGGGGGGCGGCGCGTCCACGGTAGGGAGGAGACGATGCCCGAAACGGAAGATGCCGGGGTGAGCGGGCAGGCTCCGGCCGCGCTCGATACCTTTCCGAAGCTCCTCGATCTCAATTCCCGCCGATTCGCGGATCGGCACGCGGCGCGCGAGAAGGAGTACGGCATCTGGCAGAGCTGGACGTGGAGCGAGCTCAAGGCCGAGGTGGAGGGTCTTGCCTGCGGACTCGCGGCATTGGGATTCGAGCGGGGCGACAAGCTGGCGATCATCGGACGCAACCGCCCGCGGCTCTACGGCTCGATGTGCGCGGCGCAGGCACTCGGTGGATTACCGGTGCCGATGTACCAGGACTCGGTGGCGAATGAGCTCCAGTTCGTCGTTGAGCATGCGGAGGCCCGATTCGCGATCGCGGAGGACCAGGAGCAGGTCGACAAGCTCCTGGAGATCAAGGACCAATGCCCCTCGCTCGAGGTCATCCTGTACGACGACCCCCGGGGAATGCGTCACTACGACCAGCCCTTCCTGCACTCGTACGTGTCGGTTCAGGAGCAGGGAAAGGCGTTCGCGCTGGCCAACCCCGGCTACTACGAGAAGCAGGTCGCGAAGGGCCGGGGCGCCGACATTGCGATCATTCTCTACACATCCGGCACAACCGGGAACCCGAAAGGGGTGATTCTCACCCATGACAATGTTCTGATCACTGCGCGCAACGCGTCGGAGTTCGACAAGCTGAGGCCCGAAGACGAGGTGCTTGCGTATCTGCCGATGGCGTGGGTCGGCGACAATATCTTCTCGTTCGGGCAGAGCTACGTGACCGGGTTCTGCGTGAGCTGTCCGGAGAGCGCGGCGACGGTGATGCAGGACTTGAAGGAAATCGGTCCAACGTACTATTTCGCCCCTCCCGCGGTCTTCGAGAACCTGCTTACCACCGTGAGCATCCGCATCGAGGACGCGAGTCTTCTCAAGCGGAAGATGTACCACTACTTCATGGATCTCGCGAAGCGGGTCGGGAGCGGGATCCTCGAAGGCCGGCCGGTGTCGTCCGTGGACCGGTTCAAGTACTGGCTCGGCAATCTGCTGGTCTACGGTCCGCTCAAGAACACCCTCGGCTTCTCGCGCATCCGCATCGCGTATACCGCTGGCGAGGCGATCGGCTCCGACATCTTCGATTTCTATCGATCGCTCGGCATCAACATCAAGCAGCTCTACGGCCAGACCGAGGCATCGGTGTTCGTCACCATACAATCGGACGACGAGGTTCGCCCCGACACCGTCGGCCGCCCCGCGCCACAAGTCGAGCTCAGGATCGCCGACAACGGCGAGGTCCTCTACCGCAGCCCCGGCGTCTTCCACAGCTACTACAAGAACGAAGAGGCGACACGGGAGACGAAGACCGAGGACGGCTGGGTGCATACCGGCGACGCCGGACTGCTGGATCAGGACGGGCACCTGCGCATCATCGACCGTGCGAAGGACGTGGGGAAGCTCAACGACGGCGCGATGTTCGCTCCGAAGTATCTTGAGAACAAGCTGAAGTTCTTTCCGCACATCGCCGAGGTGGTGACGTTCGGTCACGAGCGCGATTACACCGCCGCGTTCATCAACATCGATCTCGACGCGGTGAGCAACTGGGCCGAGCGCAACGGCATCATGTACGCGAGCTACCAGGAACTCGCCGCGCATCCCCGCGTCTACGGGCTGATCAAGGACTGCATCTCCCAGGTGAACGCGGGTCTCGCCAACGATCCGCAGCTCTCGTCGTCCCAGATCAAGCGCTTCCTCGTGCTCCACAAGGAGCTTGACGCCGACGACGGTGAGCTCACCCGTACGCGCAAGGTTCGGCGCCGGATGATCGCCGAACGTTATACGCCGCTCATCGACGCGCTCTATTCCGGCGCCGGCACATGCCACATCGACACCGAGGTGATCTTCGAGGACGGCCGCCGGGGTCAGATCAGCGCGGATCTGAAGATCGACGACGTCGAGGTGTTCTCCGGCGTGATGGCGAAGGCGAGCTGACCAAGGTGAGTCGACACTTGTCGATGACGGACCGGCGGCCCGCAGGAGAGCGCATCGATGAGTGAGCGATCGATGGCGGAGCGGATCACGTTTCACGGGGACCGGGAGACCCTCGAAGTCGATTTTTCAGGAATGAC
The DNA here is from genome assembly GCA_047514485.1 of Gammaproteobacteria bacterium. Lineage (GTDB taxonomy): Bacteria > Pseudomonadota > Gammaproteobacteria > HK1 > HK1 > HK1. Next base: position 2,093 of record JAKZYK010000183.1, on the reverse strand, counting down.
GTTCCACGGCGCCGGTGAAGTCGAGGCGGCCTACGATGTGATCGATGCCCGGGTCGACGAGACCGGCTCGCGCTGGTACTTCCTCGTCAACTACGAGAACTGCGAGATCGCGTCCGAGGCGTGGGCCGCGTTCGCCGAGCGCGGCAAGCGCGCGAACATCAGCTACGGGCTCGGCACCGTCCGGTTCGGCGTGAACGTGAAAGTGCGCGAATCGATCCGCTCCCACGCGCAGAGCGCACAGTTTCGCGCCAACCTGTTCGAGTCGCGCGACGCGGCGATCCTCGCCCTCGCCGACATGCGCAAACGCCATCACACGGCCGGCGCCGCGTCGGCGGAGTCGTTCCTGAAGGTCGAAGATATCCTGCTCCGGTTCGGCGGCGTCACCGCGCTCGAGAATGTCGGCTTCTCGGTGCATCCCGGTGAAGTGTTCTCGATCATCGGACCGAACGGCGCCGGCAAGACGTCGATGTTGAACGTGGTCAGCGGATTCTATCGGCCGACGAGCGGGCGCATTCTGTTCGAGGGCCAGGACCGGACCCATCTGAAGACGTTCGAGGTCGCGCGCCTCGGTTTTGCCCGGACGTTTCAGAACATCGCGCTGTTCCGGGGCATGAGCACCCTCGACAACATCATGGCCGGCCGGCTGCTCAAGATGAAGTACAACCTCCTCACCGATGCCATATATCTGGGCCCCGCGCAGAAGGAAGATGTCAGGCACCGCGAGTTCGTCGAGCACATCATCGACTTTCTCGAGATCCAGCCGGTCCGCCGCACCCCGGTCGGCCAGTTGCCGTACGGCCTGCAGAAGCGGGTGGAGCTTGCGCGGGCGCTGGCGATGGAGCCCAAGGTGCTGCTTCTCGACGAGCCGATGGCGGGAATGAATCTCGAGGAGAAAACGGACATGGCCCGCTTCGTCCTCGACGCCAATGATGAGTTCGGGACGACGGTGGTGTTGATCGAGCACGACATGGGGGTCGTCATGGACATCTCGAATCACGTGGTGGTGCTCGACCACGGCGTGAAGATCGCCGAGGGTACCCCCAACGAGGTGAGAACCGACCCGATCGTGATCCGCGCCTATCTCGGCGAGGGATGAGCGGGGACGAACGGAGCGATACCGCAGATGATGGAAGAGATTCTGTTTTTCTCCGAGGTGCTGCTCGGCGGACTGCTGACCGGCATCATGTATTCGCTGGTCGCGCTGGGCCTCGTGCTGATCTTCAAGGCATCCCAGATCTTCAACTTCGCGCAGGGCGCCTTCGTGCTGTTCGCGGCGCTCACCTTCGTGCTGCTGACCGAGGTCGGGCCGGGATTCTGGAGCTGGACCGGCTGGCTTGCGGTGGTCTTCGCGCTGCTCGCCGGAGTGATCTGGGGACTGCGCCGATTCACTGCCGTGCTCGATGCGCCGACGCGTTACGGCCGTACCCCAGTGGTGATCGCTGCGCTCGCGCTGGTGCTGCTGCCACTCCTGTTCGACGGCGGTCAGACGATGTGGCGGGCGATATTCATCATCGAGCTGACCTTCCTGATGCTCACCGTCGGGGCTCGCACCCCGAATTGGGCGGCCGGAGTCCTGCTGGGTCTTGCCGTGGTGTGTTTCTTCCTCGACGAGGTGGTGCTGTGGCGCGCTCTTGCGGTGACGCTGTTGGTGATGATCATGATGGCGATCGCTATCGAGCGGATCGTGCTTCGCCCGCTCGTCAATCAGGAGCCTATCATCCTGTTCATGGCCGCGATTGGCCTGAATTTCGTCATCGAAGGTGTGGCGCAGGGAGTGTGGGATGCCGACGTGCATGCCCTTGACATCGGCATTCCCGACGTCCCCATCGAGTGGCTTACAGACAGCGTCGGTTTATTCGTCAGTATCTTCGACGTCGTGGCGGCAGTGACGGCGGCGGCGCTGGTGGCCGCGCTTGCCTGGTTCTTCAGCAAGACCCGGGTAGGGCGCGGATTGCGCGCCGTCGCCGACGATCACCAAGCGGCACTCTCGGTGGGCATCCCGCTGAAGAACATCTGGGCGGTGGTGTGGTCGGCCTCGGCGATCGTCGCGCTGTTCGCTGGGCTGATGTGGGGGTCGAAGCTGGGGGTGCAGT
>JAKZYK010000182.1:0-3542 GCA_047514485.1 Gammaproteobacteria bacterium | reverse complement strand
CGGGCGCGATAGTCCGCAATTCTCGCCGGGTCGCGCCCCGCGCCTGGGCCGCTTGTCCCGCGGAATCCCACTTATCCCACTTAATCCCGGCGAATCCCGCTCCAAAATTGAAGTGCCGAGAGGGGACGGCGGAATCGAACCGCAACCGTGGCGAAATGTTCAGGCCAGTACCGCGGGCAGCGCCCTTACTCCGCTGCCGCACGCGCCGACGCGGGCACGTCGAGGTTGAAGAGGCGGGCGAAGTTGAGCCCCACCACGTTCGCCTTGGTCTCGTCGTCCACGTTCGTCAACACCCGCTCCAGAATCTTGTGGGTGTTGGGGAAGGTGTTCCGCACATGAGGGAAGTCCGATCCCCACATCACCTGCGTCGGGCCGGCGACATCGAAGGCGCGGTCGGCGTACTTGTCGTCGACGAAGCCGTGCCAGACCTGGGTATGAAGATACTCCTCGACGGGCTTCTCGATCGGCGCGATCTTGAGCGACTGGCCGAGCGATCCCTGAATCTGCTGGATGCGGAACAAGAACCAGGGAACCCACGAGATCTCGTATTCCCCGAGGATGACCTTGAGCTTGGGGAAGCGGTCGAAGACGCCGCCGAAGATGAACTCGTTGGCGAGGATCGGGCCCACGTCGGAGAAAACCTCGATCATCATCCTCGCGATCTGATCGCGCTCGTGATCGTGGACGATGGTGAAGGGGTCACGCACCTGCCCGGTGACGATGTGGAGCGTGATCGGCATGTCGAGATCGACCGAGGCGGCCCACAGCGGATCGTAGTAGCGATCGCGGTAGGGCGGCATGTGAGGCTTCACGTCCGTATAGATGCAGACGGTGCGAATGCCCTTCCTGGCCAGGCGCTGCATTTCGGCCACGGCCCAGTCAACATCGTCGGTCGGCAGCATGGCCGCCGCCAGCAGGCGCTTCGGGTCATGGCTGCAATACTCGGCGATCCAGTCGTTATAGACCGTGCAGACATCCTGAAGCAGCGGCGGATGGGCGATCCGCATGCCGAACAGCAGGAAGCTCGAATTGATGAGCTCGGCAGAGACGCCGTCCAGATCCATCAGCTCGAGCCTGAGCCCAGGGTCGCTGCTGCAACGGTTCACCTTGTCGAGCAAGTCAGGGTCCAGCGGTACGGTGTCCTCGGTCGAATCCGCGGCTTCCTCGGGCTCGACATTGTCGAGATCGATATATTCATGGCCCAGGTAGAAGTAGTTGCCAGAGACGCCCTCGCATTCGCTGACCAGCCGCGGCACCTTGTCGCCCCACTTGGTGCCGAGCGCCTTCTCCCAGAGATCGAAAGGCTCGAAGATGTGGGAATCCGCCGAGACGACGTAGTTCAGGGTCATTGCCGGCCTCCTCGGCTCAGTGAGCCGACTGGGTTACTCCGCTGCCGCACGCGCCGACGCGGGCACGTCGAGGTTGAAGAGGCGGGCGCAGTTGAACCCCACCACTTTCGCCTTGGTCTCGTCGTCGACATTGGCGAGGACCCGGTTCAGGACCTCGTGGCTGTGGGGGAAGGTGTTGCGCGGATGGGGGAAGTCCGAGCCCCACATGACCTGCGACGGGCCTGCGACATCGAAGGCGCGGTCGGCGAACTTGTCGTCCACGAAAGTGTGCCAGACCTGCGTGTGCAGATACTCCTGGACCGACTTCTTGACCGGCGTGACCTTGAGCGAGTTCGCGACTGCGCCCTGAAGCTGCTGCGTGCGGAACAGGAACCAGGGCAGCCAGCAGATTTCGTACTCGCCGAGGATCAGCTTCAGCTTGGGATGGCGATCGAAGATGCCGCCGAAGATGAACTCGTTGGCGAGGATCGGCCCTGCGTCGGAGAAGAGCTCGAGCCAGAGCCGCGCCACATCGCCGCGCTCGTGATCGTGGATGATGGTGAAGGGGTCGCGCACGCGGCCTGCGACGATGTGGATCGTCACCGGAATGTCGAGATCGGCCGCCGCGGCCCACAGGCGGTCGTAATAGGGGTCGCGGTAGGGCGGCATGTGGGGCTTCACGTCGGTGTAGATGAAGACCGTGCGCACGTCCTTCTTCGCGAGCCGTTCGAGCTCGACGACGGCCCAGTCGACATCGTCGGGCGGCAGCATGCCGGAGGCGAGCAGGCGCCTCGGGTCGTGGCTGCAATAGTCGACGATCCAGTCGTTGTAGACTTGGCAGACGTCCTGCACGAGCTGCGGGTGCTCGATCCGCATGCAGAGCAGCGCGAAGGTCGAGTTGACGATTTCGGCCTGAACGCCGTCCATTTCCATCAGTTCGAGGCGGAGCGCAGGGTCCTGGTTGGAGCGGTTCACCTTGTCGGCAAGCTCGGGGTCCATGGCCGAGGATTCCTCGGTGGAATCCGCCGCGTCCTCCGGCTGGACCACGCCGAGGTCGATGTAGTCATAGCCGAAGAAGAAGTAGTTGCCGGGAATGCCGTTGTAGCGGTCGACGACACGGGGGACCTTGTCGCCCCACTTCGCACCGAGCGCCTTCTCCCACAGGTCGAGGGGCTCGATGATGTGGGAATCCGCAGAGATCACGTAGTCCAGGCTCATCGTCGTACCTCTCTGGCTCGCCGGCGGCTCAGGCGTGGAACGGCCTCCGCTCGGGCGGCGCGGCCGCGGCCTGCGCGAAGTCGCAATCGCGGGTTGCATAGAACTCGACCAGGAAGCCGTCCGGGTCGCGCAGATAGAAGCTCCGCTTGGTGGCGCCATCGACCGCGGCCACGGTCTCGATTCCCCGTGCGGCAAGCGCAGCCTCGGCTTCGGCAACCGCCGCTTCATCCGCCATTTCGCACGAGAAGTGGTGGCAGCCGGTCTCCAGGCCGTCCGCCTTGGCAAACAGAGCGCAGTGGAAGTCGGGCGTCGGCGCGGCACCGCGCAGGTAGGCGTAAGCCGCGTCCGGCGCCATGTAGGCGACATCGAGGCCGGCGAACCCGGTGTAGAAGCCGAGCGAGCGCTCGACATCGTCCACCACCATCACCGCACGCGTCGTCCGCAGCGGATGGACCGGCGCGTCGGCGACACGCTGGTAGTCCGGCGCTCGTTGCCACTTGGGCTCGGCGCTCGGCGGTTCGGCCTTGGGGTCCCAGCGGGCCGAGATGTTGGGGATCGGGCCGCCTTTGAAGACCGAGCGCCAGTCGTGCATCACGTCGGCATAGAACTCGTGGAAGATGCCGTCCGGGTCGGGCACGTAGAAGGAGTGCGAGAAGGTATGGTCGATGGTGAGATAGTCCGCGCAGCCGGCGGCGACGGCGCGCTCGATCGCCGCCACGAGCGCCGCTTCGTTATCGACCTCCCAGCCGAGATGGTTGAGCCCCGGCCGCTCGAAACCCTCCTCGAGGATCACCTCGCCGTCGCGGCCGCGGAAGGGGCGGCCGATCTCCACCATGCCGACATCGTGATGGCTGTTGCCGTTGGAGACGAAGCCCGCGCCGGTGCCGACCTCGATGCCGACCTCCTCGAAGCCGCAGATTGTCTCGAAGAATGCGACGGAACGGTCGAGGTTCCGCACGCTGACGTTCGCGTGGCCGAGCCGGCGCACGCCGAAAT
>JAKZYK010000181.1:0-4299 GCA_047514485.1 Gammaproteobacteria bacterium | reverse complement strand
AGGAGTGCAGGAGGCTGTGGGGCCGGCTCGACATCCTGCACAACAATGTCGGCATCAGCGTCGCGGGCGGCGACGCGGAGGTGACCGAGATCACCGAGGATGCATTCGACCGAGTGATGGCGGTGAATCTGCGCGGCACCGTCATGGCCTGCAAGCATGCGATTCCGATCATGCGCGAGCAGCGCTCGGGCGCGATCGTCAACATCTCCTCGGTCGCCGCGGTCGAGAGCTATCCCTGGGTCGCCTACAAGGCGAGCAAGATGGGCATGGTGGCGTTCACCAAGCAGATCGCGATCCAGAACGCCAAGTACGGGATCCGCGCCAACGTGATCCTCCCAGGGGTGATGGATACCCCGATGGCGGTCGATACCCGGGCCCGTGCCTGGAACCGCCCGCGCGAGGAGATCGCGGCGGAGCGCGATGCGCGGGTGCCTCTGGGCGGAAAGATGGGCACGGCCTGGGACGTTGCGTACGCCGCCCTCTACCTCGCATCCGACGAGGCCCGTTTCGTGACCGGCGTCGCGCTGCCCGTCGACGGAGGCACCGGCTGCCGGATCGGATAGCCGTTCCCGTACGGGATGGCAATTTCGTGCGTCAGTGGAACTCGATTCGGGCAGCGTTACCGAGTCGGGAGGCGAGGCACTGCCAGCAGCACCCCAACCTTCCGAAGGACTTCGCCGATCGTTTCACTCGGCAGCCGCGCAATCACCGTGGCGTTGCGCCTGCGCCAATCCATGCTCTTCAACTGATCCGCCAGGATGACGCCGGTGATGCCCAAGCCGTCCGGAACAGCGACTTCGAACGGGTATCCCTTGATCTGGCTGGTAATCGGGCAGAGTACCGACAGCCCGACCTTGCCGTTGTACGCAGCCGGTGAGAGCACCACCGCGGGCCGGCGTCCCGCCTGTTCACGTCCGGCTTGGGGGTTGAAGTCGATCCACACCGCGTCTCCCCGTTCCGGGACGCGAAGGGCGGACCTCACCACGCCTCGCCGCCGACCGCGGGGCCGGTGTCCATCTCTCCGTGCAGGTTGGTCTCGGTGACTCCAGCCAGGAGGACATCCAGCTCGGTGTCGGGTGGCTTCACTACCGCGATGACCAGTTCCTCGCCTCTCGGGATCAACTCCACCGCGGAATTGAACGTCAGACCGACCCGAGTAGCGAGTGACTGCGGGATCCTGAGCGCCAGACTATTGCCCCACTTTCCGATTCGAGCTTCCATGGTGTCCTTCCGCCCTGGTATTGATGCTGATGTATCTACTTTTGTAGATACACTTCTGGACAGTGCGAGTCAACCATACGTTGCCCACCTGCCCGCGGTCGCCTGCCCCGTCTTCGGGCGCGCCTGCCGCGAATCGATCGAGGAGATTGCACCGCCGTGAGAACCCATGCCCGAGTTGTCGTCATCGGCGGCGGCGTCACCGGTTGCAGCGTGCTCTACCATCTCGCGAGCGCGGGCTGGACCGACTGCCTGCTCATCGAACGCAGCGAGCTGACGTCGGGGTCGACGTGGCACGCGGCGGGCGGCACCGCCGCGCTCGCCGCGAGCGCGACCATGACCTGGCTGCAGAAGTACTCGTTCGACCTCTATCCGAAGCTCGAAGCGGAGACCGGCCAGTCGTGCGGTTTCCATCACGTGGGCGGAGTGATGCTCGCGCGTACCGACCGGCGCTTGGAGGAGCTCGAGCTGTTCCGTTCGAAGGCGCGCCGGGTGGGCTTCTTCCCGGAGTGGCTCGACGAGGCGGATGCCCGGGCCCTCGCGCCGATCCTCAATCTGTCCGGCGTGAAGGGGGTGATGTATGAAGCGAGCCGCGGGCACATCGACCCGAGCGGCGTCACCCACGCGTTCGCGAAGGGTGCGCGCATGCACGGCGCCGAGATCGTGCGCCACTGCCCGGTGCTGGAGACCAACCTGCGCCGCGACGGCACGTGGGAGGTGGTGACGGCGCAGGGCACGGTCATCGCCGAGCACGTGGTAAACGCGGCGGGGCTGTGGGCGCGCGAGGTGGCGGCGCTCGCCGGGGTCCGGCTGCCGCTGATGCCGGTCGAGCACCACTACATCGTCACCGAGACGATCCCCGAGATCGAGGCCATGGATCGCGAGCTCCCCCTCATCGGCGACGCCGATGCGGAGTTCTACATGCGCCAGGAGGGGCAGGGCCTGCTGCTCGGGGTCTACGAGTCGCCGTGCACGCACTGGGCGGTGGAGGGGACCCCGCCCGATTTCGGTCACGAGCTTCTGCCCGACGACCTCGCGCGCATGGAGCGCAACATGGCGCAGGCGGTGGAGAGCGTGCCGGTGCTCGGGCGGGCGGGGATCAAGCGGGTGGTCAACGGCCCGATGATCTTCTCTCCGGATCTCAACCCGCTCGTCGGCCCGTTGCCAGGCCTGCGCAACTACTGGTGTGCGTGCGGGGTGATGACTGCGTTCAGCCAAGCCGGCGCGGTCGGCAAGGTGCTGACCGAGTGGATGACCAACGGAGATCCTGGGCTCGACTTCTTCGTGTGGGATGTGACCCGATACGGTGACTGGGCCGGGCGCGCGTACACCATGGCGCGCACCGCGGACATGTACTCCACGCGCTTTCAGACCCACTACCCCTATGAGGAGCGCGACGCGGGGCGCCCGGTGCGCACCACGCCGATCTATCCGCTGCTGAAGGATGCGGGCGCGGTGTTCGGGGCGAACTGGGGCTACGAGTATCCCCTGTGGTTCGCATCGCAGGGCGAGGATGCCAGGGACGAGCTGACGTTCCGGCGCCCGAACTGGTTCGGCCCGGTGGGCGAGGAGGCGCGCGCGGTGCGGGCGTCGCTGGGGCTGTTCGAGACCTCGATCTACGGCAAGTTCTCCGTGCGCGGGCCGCGGGCGCGCGAGTGGCTCGATCGGGTCATGGCCAATCGCATGCCGGACGAAGACGGGCGCATCGTGCTGACGCCGATGCTGAACGAGGCCGGGCGCATCATCGGAGACTTCAGCGTCGCCCGGCTCGGCCCGGAGGAGTACTTCCTGGTCGGCGCAGGCAGCACCGAGCGCTTTCATCTGCGATGGTGGGAGCGGTGGCTGCCGGGGAGCGGCGTTGAGCTCGAATCGATGATGACGCGGCTCGCCGGCTTCGCGATCGCGGGGCCGCGGGCCCGAGACCTGCTCGAGCGGCTCGCCGACCATGACGTCTCGAACGACGCGCTGCCGTTCTTCACCGGTAGCCGGATGCAGGTCGGTCCGGCCCCGGACGTCATCGTGCTGCGGGTCTCGTACTCCGGCGAGCTCGGCTACGAGCTGTATCTTCCGCCCGAGCACCAGATCCCGCTGCTGCTTGCGCTGCGTGAGCAGGGCGCCGATCTCGGGCTTCGCCACGCGGGGATGCGCGCGCTCGGCTCGTTGCGCCTCGAGAAGGGGTTCGCGGGATGGGGGCGCGAGCTGTCGCCGGACTACGACCCGTTCCAGGCCGGGCTCGGGCGATTCGTCAAGCTCGACAAGGGCGAGTTCGTCGGGCGCGACGCCGCGCTGCGGGCCGCCGAGCGCGAACCGGCCGAGCGCCTCGTGCTGTTCGAGATCGACGCCGGCGACGCCGACCCCTGGGGCGGGGAGCCGGTGCTGCGCGACGGCGAGTACGTGGGCTACCTCACGTCGGCCGGCTACGGCCACTGCGCCGGCAAGACCCTCGCCCTCGGGTACGTCCGGAGCGATGCGATCGCTTCCAACGCCGCTTATGACGTCGAGGTGATCGGCAAGCCCCGGCCCGCACGCCGGCTCGATCGGCCGCCCGTCGATCCCGAAGGAAAGCGGATGCGCGGCTGAGCGAGGGGGAGGCCGGACGGGCCGGTAGCCGGACCAGTACGCGGCGGCGGAGGACCGCGAAGCCGGCGGCGATACCCGGCGGAGCGTGCGCCGCACGAAACGAATGCATCTTCCTCTCCGAGAATCGGGGAAAACAGCGACGTTCGGCGGCGATGTGATTGTGCCCGCACGGTCGAGCGTATATTTTTGACGCTGCTTGGCCATAGGCATTCCGCGCCGCAGGATCGTCCGGCGTCATGATGACGACAACAAGCGGCCGGGGAGTCTCCAATAGCCAATGCGCCGCGACGCTTGCCGTCGAAGGCCCGTACAAGCGGTCCGGTATGCTTCAGTTGCTCAACCGGCACCCAGCCATCAGGAGAAGTCCATGATATCGATGAAGATCAACGGCATCAGTCGCCAGTTCCACGGCGACCCGAACATGCCACTGCTCTGGTTCGTACGCGACGAGCTTGGGCTCACAGGATCCAAGTTCGGTTGCGGCATGGCGCTTTGCGGCGC